>NZ_CP022418.1 GCF_002222635.1 Pseudosulfitobacter pseudonitzschiae
CTGCCTGCAATGAGCATCCCTTGTGGGCTGAGCGAAGGGTTGCCGATCGGTCTGATGCTGGTCGGCCCGAACTACGGCGAGATGAAGATATATCAAGCAGCCCACGCCTTTGAGCAATCAGGTGACTGGCGCAACATGTAAGGAGGCAATGCCATGACGATCCTGAATGAGAGCATCGCGGACCGGATTCAGAATTTCGAGCATGCCACGGATACGGCGCAGGTGGTCGATCTGTCCCCTCAAGACGGAAAGTCCTTCGTTCAGGGCCCGACGCAGCCCGCGCTGGCATTCGCCACGATCCCGCAGCTTTTGCGCGATGCGGTGTCCCGCTATGGGCCACGCGATGCGCTGATCTTTCCCGACGCGCGGCTAAGTTACTACGATCTGGACCGGGCCGTAGATTCGCTGGCGTCCGGTTTGCTGGCGCTGGGGCTGGGCAAAGGCGACAGACTGGGGATCTGGTCACCGAACCGGCTGGAGTGGGTGCTGACCCAGTTCGCGACAGCGCGGATTGGTGTCGTGCTGGTTAACATCAACCCCGCCTACAGACAGTCCGAGCTGGAATTTGCTTTGAACAAAGTGGGGTGCAAGGCGCTGGTGCTGGCTAAGTCTTTCAAGAGTTCCGACTACATCGGGATGATCCAAGCATTGGCACCTGAGTTGGAAGCGGCGAAACGTGGCATATTGCAGGCCGCAAAGCTCCCGCAACTGCGGCACGTGATCTTGATGGGCGGCGCAGCAGAACAGAATGGCATCTGGTCTTTCGATGAGGTAAGCAAGCTTGGAGGTCCGGCCCAACAGTTGCGCCTGCCGCAGATAGATGCGTCTTTGCTGCCAGACGATGCGATCAACATCCAGTTCACTTCGGGTACCACGGGTCAGCCCAAGGGCGCGACACTGTCTCATTACAACGTCGTGAACAACGCCCGTTTTGTCACCGACAGGATAAGGCTGACGGACAATGACCGTCTGGCAATTCCAGTGCCGCTCTACCATTGCTTTGGAATGGTGATGGGCGTGCTGGGTGCGGTCAGCAAGGGGGCCGCCATGGTCTTTCCCTGCGAAGCGTTCGACGCCGCAACCACTCTTGACGCTGTCGCGCGTGAACGGTGCACGGCGCTCTACGGAGTACCCACGATGTTCGTTGCCATGTTGCAGGATCTGGAGGCCAACCCCAGGGATCTGACTTCTTTGCGCACGGGCGTGATGGCGGGTGCTCCCTGTCCTGTCGATGTCATGAAAAAGGTCAATGACCAGATGCACATGTCTGAGGTCACCATATGTTACGGTATGACCGAAACGGCACCGGTGTCCTTTCAAAGTTACGTCGATGATACGATAGAAAGACGTTGTTCGACAGTCGGCCGGGTGCATCCCCACTTGCAGGTCAAGGTCGTCGACGAGGCGGGGCAGATCGTGCCCGTCGGCACGCAAGGTGAGCTGTGCACAAGAGGATATTCTGTAATGAAAGGCTATTGGGATGAATCGGAGCTTACCGCCCAGTCTATACAGGACGGCTGGATGCGCACTGGCGATTTGGCAAAGTTGGATGCCGAGGGCTTTTGCAGCATCACAGGCCGAGTGAAAGACATGATCATCCGCGGCGGCGAGAACATTTATCCGCGCGAGGTTGAGGAGTTTCTGTTCAGCCACCCGCAAGTGCGCGAGGTCCAAGTATTTGGGGTGCCCGACGCACGCCTGGGCGAAGAAGTCTGCGCTTGGGTCGTGGCTGCGCCAGATGCCAAACTGGATGAAGATGCATTACGTGTCTTTTGCCAAGGCCAAATTGCCCACTTTAAAGTCCCGCGGCACTTTCGAATCGTTAATGACTTACCGATGACGATCACGGGCAAGCCGCAGAAGTTCGTGATGCGCGATATGATGATGAAGGAACTTGAGCGTCAGGTGTGAAGCGATGATGTTGGCACATGCAAGATGAACGGCGTCGAACCATATGCCTATCTGCGCGACCTGTACAATACAACTGGCCAACGGCCTCCTCGCCCGCGACATCGATGCCCTCATGCCATGGACAAGCACCCAGCACATCATCCCTGCAAAATGACCTCATCCGGGAGCCCCTGACGAGCTCGTTGTGCAGGATCAAAACCAAGGCCCGCCCGCGCAACAGTAAAACCTATGGGATGTGGCCGCCGCTTATCTTCGGAGCCAGATCGATTATCATAAATCCGATCCGCCAGATGCCGGGACCGAACACCTTACGCTTGAGGCGAAGTGTCGGGCGAACAGGATCGCCAGAATGATACGAAGCAGATGATGCACCGACACGTACAGCAAGCCGATGTGTAGCGACGCCGCGACAAGTGACATTTCGGCCAGTCCACCCGGCGCATAGGCCAGCACCAGCGCCTCGACAGGTTCGGCCACTAGGCCGTGAAAAAGAAAGGCGAACCCCACAGCCAATGTCATGGTGATCGCCAAATTGGCCAGCGCCAGTTGTATCGCCACCACGAATTGCCGCATAGGCAGGCCGGTAAATCGCAGACCCAGCAGGCTGCCCATTATCAGTTGGGTCACCGCCAGCGACAGGGGCGGCGGGGCGGCATCTGTTATGCCCCACAGTTGCAACGCGCCAAAGCACAGCATCGGCCCGGTCACCACCGCCGCAGGAAAGCGCAGCAGTTTCCCGACGCCCACGCCTGCGGCGGCACAGGCGATCATCATCGTGACCTCGATCAACGTGGGAAACCGTTGCGACATGGCCGAGGTCGAGACGGGCAAAAGATCCGCCCCCATCAGTGAAAAGCCAAGCGGCACCAGCAGCACGCATAGAACGATACGCAGAAATTGAAGCGTCAGAACCGTTCCTGCATGAGCGTCGGTTTCCTCGGCTAGCAACAAAACTTCCATCAGCCCGCCGGGAACGGCTGCAAAATAGGATGTCGCGGGGTCCAGACGGCCAACATGGCGAAACAGCACAAAGCCAAGGTAATGCACCAAGGGTATAAACAGCAGCATGGACAGCAACGACGGCCACCAGCGTTTTGCGGAAATCAGAACCTCGGGCGTCAGGCTGCTGCCGATAGCAAGCCCGATCACCGGTAGCACCACAAGCGATAGCCAACTCGGCAACGTTGGGGCCTGTCCAAATACGCGCCCGCCGCGCATCGTGAACAGCGCCAGAACAATCAGCGGGCCGGTCACCATCGCCAGTGGCAGGTGAACCAGCACCGCCATCGCCGCCCCTGCGCCCCCCAGAATCAAGGCAACAAGCGGTGGCGCGATAGATCGGATCACTGCCGACATGATGGCATCCTTTTGATGTGCGGCTGACGGCGTGCCGCAGTTGCGACCGCTTCGCCACTGCAGCGCGTGACCGCTGATTTACTGTTATTAGATTATTCGGTATGTTTTGTGCAAGAGCTTCTCGCTGGTGGGAGTATCACGGATTATAATGATAAATACCTTTACAATATGGAATATACTCCGAATTTTTAGTCTCGCGCCTCCGCCTAGAAACTTTTTGGAGATGGTTATTGCAAGTATTGGTTTGTTCGATATACTCGCTCAAAGGCCGCAAGCGGCTGCGCCGGTCGTCGGGAGAATGGCCGGATTTAGGGAGGAAATCAGAATGACCTACATGGCCTTAAGCCAGGTGTTTCGGCGCGTCGGCCTGTCCGTGCGCGCGACAGTGTTGCGCCGCTCAGCCGCCGCGCTTGGTGTTGCCTTTTGCGTCACTGCAATGGTCCCGGCAGCATCCGCCGACGACACGAACGTGCTGTCCGTCGCGCTCGAATCCGAGCTGCGCGGCTTTGATGCGGCCGAGGGCGGCGCCCTGGACCCGGCCGGTGAAATCGTGATGCGCGCGGTGCAGGAACCGCTGCTGTCCTACAGCTATGAAACCCGCGAATTCGGCCCGCTGCTGGCGACAGAATGGGTGCCGAACGCAGACGAAACTGTCTGGACTTTCAAACTGCGCAAGGGCGTCAAGTTTCACGACGGCTCGGACTTTACCGCCGATGATGTGGCCGCGCATTACACGCGCGTTCTGGACCCCGCGAACAATATTTCGAGCCGCTCAACGCTGGGCAATCTGACCCAGGTCGTGGCCATTGACGACACCACCGTCGAATTCCGCCTGGCCAGACCCTGGAGCGCCTTTTTGATGATGATGGCTTCGACGCAGATCAGCGGCCCGATCCCGTCTGCGCAGCAGGTTGCGAAGGGCTTGCAAAACCGCCAACCCGTCGGCACGGGGCCGTTTCGTCTGGTGGACTGGGTTTCCGGTGACCGGATCGTGCTGGAGAAATTCCCCGACCATTGGGACGCTGAAAACACCTCGCTTGACGGCGTGATCTTCCGGGTTCTGCCCGACACCCAGACCCGCTATGCCTCTTTGCTGTCGGGGGATGTCGATGTGATCTGGACCGACCGCGGCCAGACAATCAACGAGGCCCTGAAAAATCAGGATCTGGTGTCCTACGTGGTCGACGGGGCAGGGGCAGAAACGATCCTGCTGAACACCCGCAAGCCGCCGCTGGACGACCCGCGCGTGCGGGCCGCGATTGCCCACGCCTGGAACCAGCCTGCGCTGGTCAAGATTTCCTGGCAGGACACCCGTCCGGTGGTGTCGCACCCGCTGGGAGGAGGGGTCGATTGCGGGCCGATCAACTATCGTGAATACGACCCCGAAAAGTCCAAGGCATTGCTGGCAGACTATGGTCAGCCGGTCGAACTGACGATGCATCACACCGCCACCGCGCGCGGCAAAGAGCTAGGTTCACTCATGCAGCAGATGTTGGGGCAGGTGGGCATCAAGATGTCGCTTCAGCCGATTGATCAGTCCACGTTGATGCGCAACGCCTACACTGGCAATTTCGATATCCTGGGTTGGCGCTTTCCCGACGCGTCCGACATGTCGCCGCAACTGTTCTCAACGGTCTATTCCCAGTCCAGCTCGAACCTGCCGGGTCACAACTCTGCCGAGATGGACGCGCTGGTCGTGAAGATGCGCGATGCAACCAGCGCAGACCAAAGCATTGATCTGCAATGTCAGGTGGCCGCGGCTATCAATGAAAACGCGTCGATCCTCTATCGCGGCGGCGGTCGCTATCACGTCTTCACCTCAAAGCAGGTGACCAATGTGCCGAGGCCCTACCGTGGCATCCTGGACGTGCGACACATCAAGCTGGACCGCTGAACGCGGTCCACCTCTGCCCCAAGTCCCATGTAAGGAGCCACAAGTGCGCTATCTGTTCGGCCGCGTTCAGCGATTTAGCATTGTTCTGTTTGCCGTCACTCTGGTGACCTTCGCGCTGGTCAACATCCTGCCCGGCGATGTGGCCTATACCATTGCCGGCATGGATGCGTCCGAACAGGAAGTCGCGCGCATCCGGGACGAATTGGGGCTGAACGCGCCCTTGGTCATGCGCTATCTGACATGGGTGGGAAACGTGTTCACGGGCGACTGGGGCCGCTCTTATCTGACCGGCGTGCCCGTCTGGACGGAAATCGCACACCGCCTGCCGATCTCTTTGCAACTGATGGTGATGGCGCAACTGATTGCGCTTTTGCTGGCCTTGCCCGCGGGACTGATTTGCGCCTTTCGCCCCAACAGCATGGCCGACCGCATCATTGGCGCGGTTGGCTTTGCCACGGTGTCCGTCCCGTCGTTCATGACCGCGATCCTGCTGATCTACCTGTTCTCGCTGCATTTGGGCTGGCTGCCCGCCACAGGATACGAACCGCTCAGCGCGGGCCTGTGGGCCAACCTGCGCACCCTGATCCTGCCCGCCCTCAGCCTTGCTTTGGTCGAATGGACCGTGTTGATGCGTATTTTGCGCGTTGATATGATCGGTGTGCTTGGCGAAAACTACATCTCGTTGGCGCGCGCCAAAGGCATGAGCGACATGCGCATCCTGATCGTTCACGCCCTGCGCCCGTCCAGCTTTTCGCTGATTACCATTCTGGGGCTGCAAGTCGCCCGCCTGATGAGCGGCACGATCATCCTTGAACAGATCTTTGGCATTCCGGGGGTCGGACGGCTGCTTGTTCATGCCGTCTACACCCGCGACTTTATCGTGATCCAGGGCTGCGTGACCTTCTTTGCGCTGGCCTTTGTGGTCGCCAACTTCATCGTTGATCTGGCCTATGCATGGCTTGATCCACGCGTACGCGAGGCCCGCGCTCATGGTTGATACAAGCGTTGCCGAAAACCCGTCGCTGCGCGGCGCGGCCACCTCCGGCCCGACGGACCACGCCACCGCCATCGCGCGCCACAAAAAGGGGCACCGCCTTGGGCTTGGGTTCTGGCTGCCGGGGCTGTGGCTGGTGCTGGTTGTTGTTTTGGCCGTTCTGGCGCCGGTGCTTGGGTTACCTTTGCCCGACGAGATCGACTGGGCGGCGCTGTTGCAGGCCCCCGATGCGAACCATCCCTTTGGCACCGATCCGCTGGGCCGCGATTTGCTGTCGCGGGTCATCTATGGCGCGCGGGTGTCGCTGACAGTGGGGTTCGCGGCCCCCGCCATCGGTGTCGGCTTGGGGCTGGTCCTTGGCCTTGCCGCCGGGTTCTACCGCGGCTGGGTCGACGAGATCATCGGCATCGCCATCGATAGCTGGCTGGCGATACCCGGTCTGGTTGTGTTGCTTTTGTTCTCGGTGTTGTTCGGCGGCAGCCTTGGCATGGTTTGCCTGTCGCTGGGCCTGCTGTTCATCCCGTCGGCGGCGCGCATCGCGCGGGCGGCGACGATGAACGTGGCCGGCCGCGACTTTGTGCTGGCGGCGCGGGCACAGGGGGCGTCAGACCTGCGCATCATCACCCGCGAGATCTTCCCCAACATCATCTGGCCGCTGATCGCCTTTGTGCTGATCGACATCCCCATCGCGATCGTGGCCGAAGGCGCGCTCAGCTTTCTGGGCCTGTCGGTTCAGGCACCAACGGCCAGTTGGGGCGGCATTATCTCGGAAGGGCGCGAATATCTGGAAACCGCGCCCCACATCAGCCTGATCCCGACGGCGGTGATGTTTCTGACCGTGCTCAGCTTCAACCTTGTCGGTGATGCCTTGCGCCGGCGCCTGTCAGGCGCACGCGCCGGGGCAATTTGAAGGGGAATTATGATGCAGGAAATCGTCCTTGATGTCCGCAACCTCAGCACAGGATTTGTGACCGCACGTGGCCTGTTGCAGGCTGTCGATGATGTATCGTTCACATTGCGGCGGGGGCAGACCCTTGCGATTGTCGGCGAAAGCGGGTCGGGAAAGTCGGTCCTGTCACGCACCATTCTGGGCCTGCTGCCGGCCCATGCCCAAACCGCGCCACAAGCGTGGGTGGCGCTGAACGGGCGTCTTTTGGGCGGGCTGTCCGAACGCGGATTGCGAGGGATCAGGGGGCGCGAAATAGCCATCGTGTTTCAGGACCCGATGACGTCGCTGAACCCGACGCTAACCATCGGCAAACAGATTTGCGAAGTTTTGCGCATCCATCTGGGCATGTCCCGCGCCCGGGCGCGCAGCCGCGCGATTGAACTGCTCGCCTCGGTCGGGATGCCCCAGCCCGACGCACGGATAGGGCAGTACCCCCATCAGTTGTCTGGCGGGATGCGCCAGCGCGTGGCCATCGCCATCGCATTGGCCGCAGAACCCGACGTTCTGATCGCGGACGAGCCGACAACCGCGCTGGACGTGACGGTCCAGGCTGACATTCTGGACCTGTTGCAACGTCAGGTGCGCGAACGAAACATGGCCATGATCCTGATCACCCACGACATGGGGGTCGTCGCGTCGCGGGCCGATGATGTCATGGTAATGTATGCGGGCCGCGTGGTTGAACAGGCGCCGGTGCGGTCGCTGTTTCACGACACGCGAATGCCCTACACCGCCGCCCTGATGGCCTCGATCCCGCGGCTCAGCGCACCGGTCGGAACGCTTGAAACCATCGGCGGTCGCCCCCCGGACCTGATTGATCCGCCGCCTGGGTGCGCCTTTGCGCCGCGCTGTCGCTTTGCGGACACGCGATGCCACGCACAACGGCCCGACCTGTCTGGCGACAGCCACCGCTTTGCCTGTTGGAACCCTCTGACCCGCAAGGAGGTCGCATGAACGTCCAGACGCCCGATCCAGCCCGTATGCAGGCCCAGTCACCAATCCCGTCACAACCCGCGACACAGTCCGCCGCGCTGGATGTGCAGAACCTGAACGTGGTCTACCCGTTGGCTGGTGGGCGACACGTTCAGGCGGTCACCGATCTGTCGTTCTCGGTCGCTGCGGGGCAGACCCTCGGGCTGGTCGGAGAATCCGGTTGCGGCAAGTCTTCCGCGGCCCGTGCGGTGATGCAATTGCCGCGCCCCACGGCAGGCAAGGTGCTGTTGGGCGATGTGGATCTGGTGAAACTCAAGGGCGCAGAGCTTCAGGCCGCTCGGCGGCGCTTCCAGATGATCTTCCAGGACCCCATCGCCTCGCTCAACCCGCGACAGACGGTGCGGCAGATACTGGCCAGCCCGCTGGAAATCGCAGGCGAACGCGAAACCGCGCAAGTGCGCGACGACCGCATCGTCGCCATCCTTGATCTGGTGGGGTTGAACGGCGCGCAGGCCCTGACGCGACGCCCGCACGAGTTTTCGGGCGGACAGTGCCAGCGCATTTCCATTGCCCGTGCGCTGATCATGCGCCCCGATCTTCTGGTCTGCGACGAGGCAGTCTCGGCGCTGGATGTATCGGTGCAGGCGCAAACCCTGAACCTGCTTGCCGAACTGAAACAGGCATTCGGGCTGACCATGCTGTTTATCAGCCACGACCTTGCCGTAGTGCGCCACGTATCGGACCGTGTTGCCGTCATGTACCTTGGCATGATGTGCGAGCTGTCGGATGCGACCGCACTGTACCAATCGCCGGCCCACCCCTACACCCGCGCCTTGATCGCATCGGTGCCCGACCCCGACCCGGACGCCCTGCGCACTTCGCCGCAACTGGTTCAGGGTGAACTGCCGTCGCCGATGGATCCGCCGTCCGGCTGCCGGTTCCGCACCCGCTGCCCGTTGGCATCGGCGAGATGCGCCGCCGAAATACCCGTGATGCGACAGGTCGCACCGGGGCAGCAGGTGGCCTGTCACCACCCGCTGATCTAACCGGCTGGCTCAGGCGCCGCTGGCCAGCGCGTCGATGGCTTCGGCAATCTTGACCTCCAGTGCGCGGGGAATGTTGTGACCCATGCCGGGGATTTCCAGCAACCGCGCGCCGGGGACCGAGGCCGCAGTGTCGCGGCCCGCCTCGACCGGCACCAGCGGGTCGTCGGCTCCATGGATCACCAATGCGGGCAGGTCCAGCTTTGCCAGCCGGTCGCGTCGGTCGCCCGCCGCAAGAATGGCCGCATATTGCCGCAAGAACCCGTCCGGTCGAAAGGCCCGATCCAGATCAAACGCGCTGGCCGCACGCAATGTGTCTGCATCTTCGGGATAGGCCGGGCTGCCCAGAATGCGCGCGTTTTCAACCGACTGGTCCAGATAGGCCTCGCGGTTCGACAGTGGCGAAATGCGCTGGCCCGACAGCACCGCTTGGGCCGCAGGGGTGGCGCGGGGCAGGGCGGGGTTGCCCGTCGTCGACATGATCGACGTCAGGCTAAGCACGCGGTCGGGATGGTTGATGGCGACAAGCTGCGCGATCATCCCGCCCATCGAGACGCCCGCGACATGCGCCTTTTCAATGCCAAAATCCGCCAGCAGGGCGGCGGCGTCTGCGGCCATATCATCCAGCTGATAGGGCACCTCTAACGCCGCGCCGCCCGCCTTGGCGCGGATCAGCGCCCCCAGATCCGGCAGTGACGCATCGGCGGGCCGGTCCGACAGGCCGACATCGCGATTGTCCATACGTACCACCCGGTAACCCAAGGCTGTCAGCCGCATTGCAAAGCTGTCGGTCCAACGGGTCATTTGCTGCCCGACACCATTCAAAAGAAGAATCGGTTTGCTTTCGGCTGCACCGTCTACCTGATAGTGAATGGCCACGCCATTGGCTGCTGATTTGGGCATTTGTCTCTCCTATTTCATATAATATAGACAAGTTACGCCTGTATTTGCCCGCTGGAAACCCTGCATATCGGGGTTGCGGTATTTTCCTCTGGCTCACAATTAGAATGTTAGGTATGTTCTCCGCATTATGTCTGAGGGAGTGTAGAAAATGGCGCAGCCGCATTATGATGTTCTGGTGGTGGGGGCCGGCCTGTCGGGGATCGGGGTGTCGCGATACATCCGCAAAGCCTGCCCGCAAAAAAGCCTCGCGATCCTGGAAACCAAGCCGCGGATTGGCGGCACATGGGATCTGTTCCGCTATCCGGGCATACGCTCGGACAGCGACATGCACACCATGGGCTATGCGTTCAAACCCTGGACCAACGCCAAGGCCATCGCCGACGGCGGCTCGATCCTGAATTACGTGCGCGAAACGGCGCAGGAAAACGGGTTGGTCGAACACATCCAGTTCGAGCGCAAGGTGATTTCTGCCGATTACGATTCCCGGTCCCAGCGGTGGACCTTGCAGGTCGATCATAACGGCCAGCGCGAGGTCATGACCTGCGGATTTCTGTTTTCCTGTGCGGGCTATTACCGCCACGACAAGGGCTATTTGCCCGAATGGGACGGCTATGACGACTACAAGGGCACCTTGGTGCATCCGCAGTTCTGGCCCGAAGATCTGGATTACGCCGGCAAGACCGTGGCCATCATCGGCTCGGGTGCAACCGCGGTCACGCTGACCCCTGCCATGGCCGAGACAGCAGCCCATGTCTATCAGGTCCAGCGGTCGCCGACCTATGTCATGTCGCGCCCCGCCGAAGACAAGTTTGCCAACACCGCGCGCAAGTTCCTGCCCGAACGGGTGGCCTACGCCGCAACCCGCTGGCGGACCATTCTGGGCGGGCGCAAGCGGCGCAAGGCGATGGCCGCGAACCTTGAAGGCACCCGCAAACTGCTGATCGGCGGCGTTGCACAGGGCGTGGGCGATGGCGTCGACTGGAAAACCCATTTCGTGCCGCGCTATATGCCGGGCCAGCAACGCATTTGCGCCGTGCCCGATGGCGACCTGTTCCGCGTGCTGCGCGACAAACGCGCCACGATGGTCACCGGAACGATCAACCGGTTCACCGAAACCGGGATCGAAATGACAGACGGCACCACCATTGACGCCGACATTATCGTCACGGCTACGGGGCTGGTGATGCAGTTTCTGGGCGGCATCTCGGTCAGCGTCGACGGGCAGGATGTCGATCCTGCCAAGCTGCTGATTTACAAGGGGTTCATGTATTCCAACCTGCCTAATCTGGTCTATTTCACCGGCTACACCAACGCGTCTTGGACGCTCAAGGTGGATCTGGTGGCAGAATTCGCCTGCCGCCTGCTGCGGTTCATGGACAGCAAGGGGCACACTCAAGTTGTGCCGGTGGCGACAGACAATGACTTTTCCAAAATAAGTTCAGCGCTCAAGTTCATCTCGGGCTACGTCGTGCGCACCGCGCATCTGCTGCCCAAACACGGCGCGTCGTTCCCGTGGGTGCATGAACAGGACTATATGTGGGACCGCAAGACGCTCAAGCGGGGCCGTTTTGACGACGGCACGTTACAGTTCTCAAACGGTCAGCCTGTCACGTTCCCGCCCTTGCAGCGCAAAACGTCCGACGACGTCGAGATCGCAGCCGAGTGATCAGTCGTGGCTGAACATCCCGTGGACAAAGGGCGCTGCATAAACGGCAATCGCCACCTCGCGCGACGGGCGGGCGGCGGCCCATTGGTGAAAGTCGATGGCCGCGTTCAACGCGGCCAAAAGGCACTGGCTGGCAATGAACGGATCGACATGGCGGACCGACCCTTCGGTCATGCCGTCGAACATCATGCCGGAAAACCGTTTGGCCATATGGTCCGACATCCGCAGCGCGTCGGGCCGCAACTCTGGCGGCAGCGCCTGCATCGCGATGGTGCGCAGCAAGGGGAAGCGGGCGTCGAACTGTATCTCCAACAGCGTGGCGATGCACGACGCGATGCGATCCCACCAGCTGCCATCCGCCTCGATGGCCAGCTCTTGCGTGCGCGACACCCGTTCATAGCTGCGCGTAAAACACTCCAGCACCAGATCGTCCTTGCCTTCAAGGTGATGATAAAAACTGCCCTTGGACAGGTTCAGCCGCGCCGCAATCGCTTCGACGGACGACCCGCGATACCCGCGTTCGTTCAGCAGTTGGGTGGCCGCGCGCAGATAGGCTTCGCGCCCCACCTCGCCGCTGTCATCGGGCGGCGTGTCAGGGTGCAGGATGTCCGGCGCCCATGCGACACCCGCGGGGGCAAGCCCGTGCTCGAACAGCGCCATCAGTTGCGCCTGCACACGCGGAAAATCCGACACCGCATATTGCGGCGTCCAGATCCGCGCCCAGTGGATGATATCCAGCAGCACCTGCGCCCGCGCCAGATGCCGGGCCCGCACTTCGGGATCGTCGGCAGGGCCGAAATAATCCGCAACCCGTCCCAGCATCGTCTGGTACAGGGCAATCAACGTGCCCCGCGCCGGGTCTTTCATCGCCCGCAACTCGGACAGCAAGGTATTCGGGTGCGCCTCTTGGCGGCGTATCCGGGTGATCAGTTCGAAATACAGCGCAAACAGCATCTCGACACGCGCGCGCGGATCGGGGGCCTTGGCGGCCTCGATGGCCAGCGCATCCAGCCGCCGGATGGCACGGTCCAGCGTGGCCGCGGCCAGCAGGTCCTTGCGCTTGAAATAATAGGTGATCGACGTTGTGTTCAGTCCCACGGCCTCGGCAACATTGACAAAGGTCAGCCCCTTCAGCCCGCGACTGTTGATCAGGTCAGACGCCGCATCAAGGATCATGTCGCGCTTTTTCTGAAAGCGCGCCGAAACGTCGGACGTGGGTGGGGCAAGATCGGTCATATCATGCGCTTAGCACTACCGCCGACATCTGTCACGGCTGTCGAACGCCCATATGTCGTGCCGTTTCGCGCCACCGCTATGGACGGCACCGCCAGGGTGCCTGTCACTTTCACAATTATCCTTGAGCGGTTCTCAAGGAACAGGTTTGCAACAAGGGAGAAGACTATATGACGGACATTACAGGCAAGGTCGCCATCATCACCGGTGCTGCATCGGGCATCGGGCGCGCAGCGGTCCAGATGTTTGCCGACGCTGGCGCAGCAGTTATCGCGTGCGACCGTGATCCGGGTGTCAGTGACGTGGTGGCCGAAATCACCGGCGGGGGCGGTCGCGCCGTCGCTATGGAAATGGACGCGGGCAACGACACCGATATCAAGGCTGCCGTGGATTTGGCCGAAACCGAATTTGGACGCCTCGACATCTTTTTCGCCAACGCAGGCATCAGCGGCGGTCCGGCGCTCGACTTTACAGACGCGACGCCGGAACAATGGGCCGAGGTGCTGCGGATCAATCTGATTGGTCCGTTCCTGGCCATCAAACACGCCGCGCCCGCGATGAAACGCCAGGGGGGCGGCTCGATTGTTGTCACCGCGTCAATCGCCGGTCTGCGGGCAGGCTCGGGTCCACCCGCCTATTCCGCGTCTAAAGCGGGGGTGATCAATTTGGTCAAGAGCGCAGCGCAGGGGATGGCCGAGACAAACATCCGCGTAAACGCCATTTGCCCGGGACTGATCGAAACTGGAATGACCAAGCGGTTTTACGATATGGCGCGGGCCACTGGAAATCTGGACAAGATGGGCATCCTGAACCCGCAGCGACGGGGTGGTACCTCGGCAGAGGTGGCAAGTGTCGCGCTGTTTCTGTCTTCGGATTTGGCAAGCTATGTCAACGGCGAGGCGATCGTGGTTGACGGTGGTCTCACCTCGGCCAACCCCCACACCAAACGCGATCCCGAAGCGGTAAAGGCGGCGATGGAAGCGTTAGAGCGCCAGAAAGCCGGGTAGGCGTAAGTTGAGATAAGACCGCACACAATGGGCGGTGTTCTCGAATGCGGCGATCCATTTCTGCTTGTCCACTGCCCGGCAGGGAGTTGTGCAAAAATGTCCCTAAAAGGGACAAGGTGTTGTCCAAGCGGCCCTCCAGACAAGTGTTGGGGATCGTCGCCAGCCTGTTGCCGCAGGCGTGGTTAAATTGGCCTGTGCCTGATTGTCCGGCCGCGCGAACGCCTAGCGAAACCATGCGCGCTATCACTTACTATGGCAGTGATATTCTGCAAGTAGTGAACGGGATACTACATCCGAAGTCGTCTCGAGACGAGGTTGCGTTTCCTCAGTTCCTTCGGTGAGCGCATTGCCGCGAGAGATCCCGACCGCCAAAACCGCCGAGAACCACATCCACCTGCCCTCGTCACCACAGTGATCGTCCAAGTGGCCTAAACCAAAAGGGGAAGTCACGCGGCAAGCTTTCATCGCAGCTACGCTTCGCAGAATTTGGCTGAAAGTGTCAAACCCTGCATATGTCGAAATTTTTTGCGCAGAACTGTTCAAGCTGATCCGTCAGGTCCAAACATTTGGTTTATTCTTTGCTAAATCGGGTCCTACCATGGCAATATCCGATATGATTGCTGTTCGCTTTGCGGATCAATGCAGACCAACCTTAGCACATTGATGCCGTCGAGGAAGGTTACACCACCGGAAACGGTCACGGGCTACAAGAGCTCCGCGTCTGGGTCAGAACCTTCATGCTTGGCGCTGACGATGCCGTTGAGAAACAGGTCAAGAAACTGGTCAGCAATCTCTTCCGGTGACATTCCGTCATCCTCGTTATGCCAACGCAGAATCCAGTTCATCGCCCCAAGGAACAGGTTCGAAGTGACCCGCACGTTCACCGCTCGCAGATCGCCTTCAGCAATTGCGCGTTCGATTAGCATGCGCGAGTAGCGGTCCAGTTGACGACGCCGATCCAGCAGTTCGCGCTGCGCTTCTTCGGGCAGGGCGCGGATTGTGGACATGGTCGTGTAAGCGCCGCGCTGCTCCATCAGCAAGATCATGAAGCGGCGGTACAGAAAGCACAGCCGCTCGAACGCTGTTCCATCCGAGGCCTCGGCTTCGATCCGGGCGGTCTGCCCGCAATCGTAGGATAACTTTAGGCACTCATAGAGCAGTTGCTCTTTGTTCTTGAAGTAATAGTACAGCGCCGTTTTGGTAACGCCGACCTCCTCCGCAACATCATCCATCGACGTCGCGTGGTAACCTTTTTCGTTGAAGATGGTTGCTGCCACCCTCAGGGTTGCGCGCCGCTTCAGTTCCCGGACTTCCTCGCGGCTGGCAACGACGCCGTTCCAGTTGGCCATGACGCGGATCTCCTTGCGCTTTTTGCCGCGGGCTCGCGGCGGCTGGTTACCTGCTATCCTAGTATGGTGCTTCGGGGCAAGTTATTGACTGATGATTTTATTTATTGACGTATGAGTATAATTATGGCCCCTTAGGTAGGTAAATCGCAATTTGGTGCGTTCCTTTCCTAATGGATAGGCGTCGCACTTTATGCCACTGCGGCGCACCGCTGGGGCAGGGAGGACTTAGACTTGACCAAAGTGTCCATAATCGGACGCGCCTATAGGCGCGTCGAACGAAAGCGGCTGACTCGCGATCGGCTAGGCTCGATCGTCGCGCAGGGAGTGCATTGATGTTTGCCCTGCTAGATCAAGAACAACGCATGCTTAAAGAGACGGTGGACAAGTGGCTGGCGGCGAATGTGACGCCGCTGATTGTCAAACATGAGAACGAGTGCACCTTTCCATTCGAAATCCTCGACGAACTAAAGGATTTTGGCTATCTCGGCGGTCGCATACCCGAGGCCGACGGAGGTTTTGATCTGCCCTTCACCACGTGGGGTATGCTGATGGAAAGCGCCGGATACTGCTGGGGATCGCTTCGCACCATCGTCAACATCACCAACGGGACGATCCAGAAGCTGTCACGCTACGGCACGCCCGAGCAGAAGGATCGGTGGCTTAAGCCGCTGCTGAACAACGAAATCCGCACTTGTACAGGGTTGTCCGAGCCCAACGTCGGGTCGAACGTGCGCGGGATCGAGGCGCGGGCGGATTTCAAGGGCGACCATTATGTGATCAATGGCCGGAAGCTGTGGATCACCAATGGGATCAATGCCGACATTTGTCTGGTTGTGGCGAGGACCTATAGCCCGGATTGCGATGGTGCGCTTTCTGCCTTTGTGGTGGAAAAGGGCACCAAGGGGTACGCCGCCCGGCGTGTGTCCAAGATGACCCTGCGGCCGACAGGAACATCTGAGCTGGAGTTCGACAACGTCATAGTGCCGGTTGAAAACCGCATTGGTGACGAGGGTAGCGCGTTGTCCGGCACCCTTGCAGGGTTGAACACCGCGCGGGTCAATATTGCGATGGGCGCAGTTGGTCAGGCCCAGGCGGCGCTGGATTTGTCGGTGGAGTATGCGAAGACGCGCAAGCAATTCGGCAAGCCTATCGGATCGTTCCAACTGATTCAGAAGCACATCGTTGACATGACGATCCGTGTGAAAGCGGCGCGCGCGCTGGCCTATACTGCGGCCGCACGGTTGGACGCCGGGGAAGAGGCCCGTGAGGATTGCTCTATTGCCAAGCTCTACGCCACTCAGGTCGCGTTCGAGGTCGCCGACATGGCACTTCAAGTGCACGGGGGGCTTGGCTATGCGACGGACTACCCCATCGAGCGGATATTCCGTGACACACGCGGCGGGATGATCCCCGAGGGCACGTCAGAAATCCAAACCCTTATCGCAGGGCGCGAGATCCTTGGCCTGAACGCAATAACTTAAAGAGAGCATGATGCTAACAGACGCCTATCAACCCTACGTCTTTCCAAACTTGACGCGACTGTTCTCGCCTCGGTCAATTGTAGTCATCGGAGCGTCCGAAAAGCCGCACTCTATCGGAAATCTCGCGATGCAGAACATCGTTGAACACTCGGGATTCAAGGGAGAGGTTTATCCGGTGAACCCCAAGCAGGACAGCGTCATGGGGTTGACCTGCTACCCGGACGTGGCGTCGCTGCCGAAACCGGCGGATGTGGTCGTCGTTGTTATTCCGGCGGGCGGTGTTTGCGCTGCGGTTGAGCAGGCCGGGGAAATTGGATGTGCATTTGCGGTTATCCTGACGTCTGGCTTTTCTGAAGCAGACGATTGGGGGCGTGCCGAAGAGGCGAAGCTGGTCGAGATTTCGCAGCGCAGCGGAATTCGTATTTACGGGCCGAACTGCCCGGGACTGGTGAACCTGAACTTGCCACTTGGCATGACCTTTAGCCCTGCCTTCAAGGATGACATCGCACCAGGGCCAATTGGTCTGGCCACCCAAGGCGGCGGGTTGGGGCGTAACATGATTCAGCACAACGAACGTGGTGCGCAGTTCGGCCTGTGGTCGTCATCCGGAAACGAATGCGATCTGCAAGTGGCCGACTTTGTGCACCACATGGCGCAGGACCCCGACATCAAGGTGATCGGCTGTCTTGTCGAAGGGTTCAAAGACGGTGCCCGGTTTGCAGCCGCCTGTGCCGAGGCGGCGCGGAGGGGTAAACCCGTTGTGGGTCTTAAAGTGGGACGTTCGGAATACGGAGCTCGGGCCGCGGCATCGCATACCGCGTCGATCACCGGATCGGCCGAGGTCAACTCTACTGTCTTCCGCCAGCTTGGCGTTGTCGAAGTGGATGATCTGGACGAACTGGTGGACGTAGCAATGCTGTTCTGCCGGAAGATGCCCACGGGGGACGAACAGATCGCCGTCTTTGCCAGCTCTGGGGGAGCCGCTTCTTTGTGCGCTGATAATGTCGGCATGGCGGGGCTGACTTTGGCAGAGTTCACGTCCGAGACCTCGGCGCGTCTGGCCGAGGCGCTGCCTGCCTATGCCAATATGTCCAACCCTATCGACACGACGTCGATTTCGATCTCGCATCCTGACGCTTACCGCGAGGCGCTGGCTGCCTGCGCAGCGGATGCCAACGTGGGGCTGGTTCTTGCACCGCTGCCGATGGATTATGGCAGCTATTCCGTCGTGAACGCCGAGTCGCTGAAGGCCGTGCAGGATGGCGTTGATGTGCCGATCGTCCCGATATGGATGTCGGAACGGCAGGGTGAGGGATATCACACTTTGGCCCGGGCCGGATTGGGGCCGCTGAAATCGCTGCGCAACATGCGCAAAGCTTTGCGGCGCTGGGTCGACTACGGCGCTTGGCGCGCGGCGCAGGACAGCGAGTGGCGCCCGGCTATTATACGGACCGGATCCGGCGGCGAGCCCGGCGCGACCCGCACCTTGAACGAGATCGAGGGCAAGCAGGCGCTGGCAGCCGCGGGTGTGCCCGTCACGGCGCCTGAAATTGCGCAAACCGCGGAAGACGCTGTCCGTATTGCGGGGGCCATGGGCGGTCGATTGGCGATGAAGATCGTGAGCCCGCAGATCGTTCACAAGTCCGACGTCGGCGGTGTCAGGCTTGGTGAAACAGTCGATACGGCCAAGTTTGCGTACGATCAGATCATTACCAATGTCCGTGAGGCCAGCCCCAAGGCAGAGCTGAGCGGAGTGCTGATCGAGCCAATGGCTCCTGAGGGCGGGATCGAGGCGTTTGTCGGCGTGTCCTGTGATCCCGTATTTGGCCAGGTCATGACGTTCGGGTTGGGTGGTATCTATGTCGAGATGTTTGCTGACGTCACCCGTCGGATGCTGCCGATCACCCAAGCTATGGCTATGGACATGATCGGGGAGTTGAAATCCGCACGCTTGCTGACCGGCTATCGGGGCCAACCAACGCGTGATCTTGAGGCGCTGGCCGCACTGATCGCACGTGTCTCAGATTTTGCCGAGGCGACGCCGGGGCTGATAGAGATGGATATTAACCCTGTCTGGGTCGGCACCGAGGGCGAGGGCGCAATCGCGTTGGACGCGGTGCTTGTGGTGAAGGCGTGACCGGCCCGCTTGAAGGCGTGACAGTCGCCGACTTTTCCGAGCTTTTGCCGGGGCCGTTCATGACTGGTGCGATGGCCGAGATGGGCGCGCGGGTCATCAAGATCGAACGACCGGGCGGCGATGGTATGCGGCGCAGTTCTCCCGGTGGGTTTGAAATCGTCAATCGGGGCAAAAGCTCTGTCATGCTGGACCTCAAGAACGTGGCCGACCGAGAACGTGCGATAAAGATCGTGCGGGACGCCGATGTCATGGTCGAGGGCTTCCGGCCCGGCGTAATGGCGCGGCTTGGCTTGGGCTATGAGGCGATGCGTGAACTTAACCCCGGTCTGGTTTACATCTCGCTTTCGGGCTACGGGCAGACTGGGCCTATGGTCGCGGCGCCGGGACATGATCTGAATTATCTTGCGCAAGCGGGGGTGACCTCGCTTTGCGGCAGGCCGGATGGGCCGCCCGAACACACCTTCGGCCTGCCGGTCGCAGATCTGGGCGGCGGGCTTTACGGGTTGGCCAGCGTGACGGCGGCGCTGCTGCATCGCATGCATACTGGTGTGGGACAGTACATAGATCTGTCGATCACCGATTGCTTGGCTCATTGGGTAAACCCGCGTCGTGGGGTTTATAATGTGCAGGGCGTTGATGACGTTGCGGGACAGCGTCAGATAGCCTTGGTGCGCCCGGCCTACGGCGTCTTTGCATGTCAGGATGGGGATATTTCGGTCGCAGCGCTGGAAGATCACTTTTGGGCAGCACTGTGCAGGGCCGTCGATCTGGGTGAATTCGCGACCCCGTCTTATGCCAGCCTGTCAGCGCGCCGTGGTGCGGCAGAACGGATTAATTCCGCTATCGCGCAGGCTGTGGCCGGATTGACCCGCGATGAAGCAATGGCGGTCATGGCTCGGCACGACGTTCCCGCCAGTCCGGTGCTCAGCGTCGCCGAGGCCACCACCTCGGCGCATTTTGTGGCGCGCAATCTGATCGTGGAAACCGCCTGTGGTCCTGCCGTTCCTTTCCCGGTGCGGCTGAACGGCATGCGCCATGAAATGCCGCCCGCAGCCGAACTGAACAGTCTTGGAGAGACGATCTGATGGAATTGCAAGACACTGAAGAACCGCACCGCATCGCCGGCTTCAACACGCTCGAGCTTGCGGCGGGACTTATCATTCTGGTGCTCGGAATCGTGGTCACTGTGGAAAGTCTGACCTATCCCTTCGGGTCCCTGCGAAACGTCGGGGCCGCGATCTTTCCGATGCTGCTTGGTATTCTTCTGTCCCTTCTGGGGCTGGCGGTGATCATCGAAGGTCGCTTGTCGCAGGCGATCGCGCCGACTGTGCCCTGGCGGGCGCTGCTGTCTATTTGCGCATCGCTGGCTTCCTTCGCGCTGTTGATCGACCGGGCAGGGGCCTTTGTCGCCATCTTTGCGCTCGTTTTTCTGGCCGGCCTTGCAGATCGGACCTTCCGCCCGCTGACGTTGTTTTGCGTCTCTGTTGCCTTGTGTGCCTTCGTTGCCGCGCTGGTGATGGGGTTCCAGGGCATCGTTAATATCGACCTTTTTCCAGGAGCCTAAGATGGAACTGTTCAACAATATGGTCATGGGGTTCTCGGTCGCGATCACCTGGTCGAGCCTGTGGGCCTGTTTCATCGGCGTGACGCTGGGCACATTCATCGGCGTCCTGCCCGGTGTCGGGGCGTTGGCCGGGATCTCCCTTTTGATGCCGCTGACGTTTGGCCAGTCCGCAACCGACGCCATCGTCATGCTGGCGGGAATTTATTACGGGTCGATCTATGGCGGCTCTACCGCAGCGATCTTGCTGAACCTACCCGGATCGGTGACCTCTGCCGTGACGTGTTTTGACGGCTACCCGATGGCGCAGCGAGGTGAAGCGGGCAAAGCGCTGGCGATGACCACGCTGGCCAGCTTTATTGGCGGCTGCTTCGCCATTGTGCTGATGATGGCCTTTGCACCGCCGTTGGTCGCGGTTGCGCAGAGCTTTGGCAGTCCAGAGTATTTCGCCATGACTGTACTCGGGCTGCTGGCCGCCTCGACCCTCAGCCAGGGGTCGCCGGTCAAGGGTATCGCGATGGTCGTGGTTGGTCTGTTGCTGGGGCTGGTCGGCACCGACATCCAGTCTGGTGTGGCGCGGTTCACCTTTGGCTCGCGCGAGCTTTTGGACGGGATCAGCTTGGTGGTGCTGGCCATGGGATTGTTCGGAGTGTCCGAAATTCTGGTCAACTTCACCACGACCCAGTTCGCGACAACACGGCAGACCGTCGATACATCCTGGAAGGCGATGTGGCCCACGGGGGCCGAATGGAAGGCCACGCGCGGTTCGATGGCGCGAGGCTCGGTGCTGGGGTCGATCATCGGCATTCTGCCCGGTGCCGGTGCGGCCATCGCAGCCTTTATCGCCTATTCGCTGGAAAAGCGCGTCAGCAAGACACCTGAACGGTTCGGCAACGGTGCAATTGAAGGGCTTGCTGCAGCCGAGACGGCGAACAATGCAGCAGCGCAGGCTGCCTTTATCCCGACGATGAGCCTGGGGATCCCCGGGTCGGCCACCATGGCCCTTCTATTGGGTGCGCTGCTGATCCACGGGGTGCAGCCCGGACCGCTGGTGATCCAGACGAACCCCGACCTGTTCTGGGGGCTGATCGCCAGTTTCTGGATCGGCAACCTGATGTTGCTGGTGCTGAACCTGCCGATGATCGGGATTTGGGTTCGGATGCTGCTGATCCCCTACCATATTCTGTATCCATGCATTCTGTTCTTCATCTGCCTTGGTGCCTATTCGGCGCGGAACAACCCGGTCGATATCCTGCTGGTGATCGTCTTCGGCGTGATGGGCTACGGCATGAAGCTTCTGCACCTGCCTGCCGCGCCGCTGCTGCTGGGCTTGGTGCTTGGCCCGATGGCTGAAGAGCATTTCAGACGTTCGCTGCTGCTGTCGCGTGGTGACGCGACGGTATTCCTTACCGAACCTATCAGTGCCGGGCTTCTCGCTACGGCAGTACTGATCGTGGCCTTTACCGTGCGCGCGTCGATACGCAAACGCCGCGCCGCACTGGCCGCAACCCCCACGACCTGACAACAAAGAGGAGGAGACCCATGTTTAAATTCATCATCAGACTAGGCACCGCTGTTGCCCTAAGCCTTGGTGCGTCAACAGTCGTCGCGCAGGACTTTCCGACAAAGCCGGTGACCTGGATCGTGCCTTACAGCCCGGGCGGCATTACGGACACGCGGGCGCGGCTGATCGCGGCCGAGTTCGGTAAGGCTCTTGGCCAAACCGTTATCGTTGAGAACAAACCCGGCGCCGGGGGCACCCTTGGTGTCGAATACGTCGCCCGTTCGGACCCTGACGGTTATACGATCATCTACGGATCGTTGGGCACCCAGGCCGCGGCACCATCGCTTTACGCCGACCTGCGCTATAACAGCCTTGAGGACTTTGTTCCGGTCCACATGATGGGGTCGTCACCGAACACGCTGATCGCTTACAAGGACATGCCCTACAACACCCCGGCCGAGCTGGTGGATTATGCCAAGGCGCATCCGGGCGAGGTGACTGTCGGGCTGGCCGGGATCGGCACCGGCACCCATTTGGCGTCTGAGTTGTTCGCGAACGCGGCCAGGATCGAGGTGCTTCACGTGCCCTACAAGGGTTCGGCGCCAATGCTGAACGACTTGATTGCCGGTCGACTGGACATTGCCTTTGATTACCCGGTGTCAACGTTGGGTCATGTGCAGTCGGGCGCGGTCAAGGTCCTGGGCGTAACATCCGCAGAGCGTCTTGCGCTGTTCCCGGATGCCCCGACCATGGCCGAGGCCGGTTTCCCAGATGCAGAGACCGGGTCGTGGTCTGGCATTTTCGCACCGGCTGGTACGCCGCCTGAGCGGGTCGAAATCCTGGCTGACGCTTTTGCGGCGGCTATGGAAAGTCCAGAGGTCAAAGATGCCTTCGACAAGGTGCAGTCCGAAGTCTGGATGATGCGCGGCGAAGAGATGCAAACCTATGTCGCCGAAGAGATAGAGCGTTGGACGCGGATTATCTCGGATGCCGGCATCGAGAAGCGCTGAGCGAATGTGTTTCTCTTGGAAAAAAACGGGGGCCGCAGTGGCCCCCGTTGCATGTCGCGTTGCAGCGCGGTCAGCGTCCGCCGGTCACCGCCACGGTCTGCGCCGACACCAAGTCCGCAAGGTTCGAGGCAAAGAACAGCACCGCCTTTGCGATATCCTCGGGCACCGCCAGTCGTGGCATCGGCGTCAGCGACAAGGATTTTTGTTCCAGTTTCTGGTAGTCGGGTCTGGCCTTCAAACGGGGCGTGGCCACAAGACCCGGTGCAATGGCATTCGCGGTGATGTTGAATGCCCCCGCTTCGCGCGCAAGGGCGTTGGTCATGCCGATCAGCCCGGCTTTGGCCGCCGAATAATTGGTCTGTCCCTTGGTCCCGTGGTAAGCCATCGAGGACATGTTGATGATGCGGCCCCAGTTGCGTTCCATCATCCCCGGCAGGACTGCACGGCAGCAATGAAACGCAGCCTTCAGCACCACGTTGTGGACGTCGTCCCAATCGTCTTCCGACATCTTCAGCATGTACTTGTCCCGCGAAAATCCTGCGTTGTTTACCAGGATATCACAGGGGGCCAGTTCTTCAGCGGCGTTGAGGAAAGCCGACGCCACCGATTCCTTGTTGGTCACGTCGCAGAGTCCGGTCCACACCCGCGCATCGGGCGATGCCGCCTCGATCTCTGCGCGCGCGGCTTCCAGCGCCTCTGTCGAAATGTCGATCAGAGCCACGTTTGCGCCTTCCCCCGCCAGTATCGCCCCTGTTGCGCGGCCGATTCCGCCGCCCCCGCCCGTGATGAACGCCGTGCGTCCCACCAAACCCAATTCCATTTCGTATCCTTAGTCTACAATTATACCAATGAGTAAGTTTTTTCCATGGATGTTCAGTTATATCAAGTTTTTCTATTGTGCTTGCTGGTAACTTTTTTTACCCATGAGTGGAAATCGGAGGAATTGATGTGCTAAACCTTGAAAAACCAAGCCTCTTCGAACGTGCAGGGTCGGGATCTGAGTTGAACCTGATCTTCGGTGAATGTGCCGCTTGCCATCAGTTGCATTTTCCCAAGACCGGTTATGGCTGTCCCCGTTGCGGTGCCCGTCCAGAAGAAGTCTTGGCAGTCTCGCGGCCCGGACGCGCCACCTTGCTTTCATTTGTGACTTTGCATGCGCGTCTGACCCCGAGCCTGGAGGTGCCCTGTGTCGTCGGCGAGGCAGAGATCGCGCCGGGCCTGATCGAAGAGATCATGCTGAGCGGCGCGGCTGAACAATACCAAGATGGGATGAAGATTACTGCCCGCGCCGAGCCGGTCGAGCGTGACGGCGAGACCGTTCTGGCGTGTCGCTTCGCCCCGGCAGAGGAGGCCTGAGCATGGTATCACTTTCACAGAAGCGCCCCGTTTATGTCATTGGTGTAGGGATGCACCCCTACCAGTTTGCTTCGGACACTTTGTTCATTGAAATGGGGTTAACTGCGGTACGTGCCGCTTTGGACGACGCTGGCGTCGCGTTCCCAGAAGTGGAAAGCGCGTTCATCGGCTGTACGGGCATCGGGATGGCCGCAGGGCGGATCATGTTTAACCATCTGGGCAGCACCGGGTTGGCCTGCACCCAAGTCGAAAATGCGTCTGCCTCTGGGTCTTCGGCCTTTCAGCAGGCGGTGATCGAGGTCGCCGCAGGGCGCCGCGATGTGTCGATCGCTGTAGGAGTTGATAAGTACGGCGATCAGGTCCGCGCCGCGGGAAAGGAACATGTCGCGCGGTTGTCGGACACCGCCACCATTCCGCTGGTCAAATACGCATTGATGGCCGAATACCTGAAGAAGGAAAAAGGACTAAGCGCCGAAGATCTGGCGATGGTCGCGTCCAAGAACCACACCAACGCATCCAAGAACCCTTTTGCGCAGTTCCGCAAGCCCCGCACGGTGGAACAGGTGCTGTCCTCGACGCTTGTGGCGGGGACGACGACATCGCTGATGTGCTGTCCGCGCGGAGAGGGTGCGGCTGCCGCTATCGTGGCCAGCGAGGATGCCATCCGCAGGCTGGGCATCGCGGGCAGCCGTCCGATCCGGGTTACCGCCTCAGCGTTGCAGTCTGAAATGCCTCAAGTCGGCCGCGAGATCCCCTCGGTCACACTTGCGCAGCGTGTGGCCGAACAGGTCTACGACGAGGCCGGGATTAGCGCTGCCGACCTTGATTGCGTTGAGTTGCACGATGCCTTTGCCATCGAGGAAATCCTATATACCGAAACCTTTGGCCTGGCGCCGAAAGGCGCAGGACAGAAGTTTCTGCAAGACGGAAGTTCTGCCATTGGCGGGCGTTGCTGCGTGAACTCTTCTGGTGGATTGATCGGCCAGGGGCACCCGCTTGGCCCCACAGGCCTGGGCCAGATTCACGAGATTACCCGCCAGCTGCGGGGCGAGAACGGGGTGCGGCAACAGCCGGATGCGCGCATCGGCATGGCACATATGATCGGGCTCGGTTCGATCTCTATCGCTCATATTTTACAGAGAGACTGACCAATGCCCGAGTATGAAACGCTGATCTATGACCGTGCCGACAATGGTGTCGCCACGATTACGCTAAACCGCCCCGACCGAATGAACACCCTCGGCGGCGCGATGAAGCCCGAACTTTACGATGTTTTCCAGAATGTCATGCTGAACGATCGCGGGATCCGCTGCGTGATCTTGACCGGCGCGGGCGACCGCGCCTTCTGCGCAGGGGCCGACATTAAAGAACGTGCGGGAAACCGTCCCCCGCGTGCAGAATATTACGCGAAACAGAAGTTTACCCATGATCTGACCTGCCTGATCGAAACCTTCGAACGTCCGGTTATCGCCGCGATCAATGGTGTCGCGCTTGGCGGTGGGCTTGAGATTGCGCTGTGCGCCGATATCCGTTTTGCGGCGGATCATGCAAAACTAGGCTTGCCCGAGGTCAATCTGGGGGTCCTGCCGGCGGCAGGCGGCACGCAGCGGTTGCCCCGACTGATCGGCGCCCCTTTGGCGAAAGAACTGATGTTTACTGGCCGTCACATCAAGGCGGAGGAGGCAATGGCTCTTGGCATCGTCAGCCGCGTCGTACCGCTGGCCGATCTGATGCAAGGAGCGCGGAACCTGGCCGATGAAATCGCGGCAAAGCCACCCCTGTCAGTCGCTTTCATCAAGCAGGCAGTTAATTCAGGTCTTCAGGTCGGCATGTTGGAAGGGCTGGAATACGAGCGCTTTGGCGCGGCCATGATTATGGACAGCGCCGATAGAACCGAAGGCATGAATGCCTTTCTCGAAAAGAGAAAACCCGTTTTTCGGGGGGATTGAGATGTTTCAGACCCGTCTGACGCGCTTGTTTGGCATGCGTCACCCAATTCTCGTGGGTGGCATGATGTGGCATTCAAAATCCGATTTTGTCGCGGCTTGTGCACGTGCCGGTGTGATGGCTTTTCTTACGCCGAAAAGCTACGCGACCCCTGCGGATTTCGAGGCTGATCTGATACGTTGCATCGAGTTATCCGATGGCGCGCCCTTCGGCGTGAATTTCTCGATCTCGCGCTTCCGCTCGAACGAGATCAACGACATCTGTCTTGCGATCGCAAAGCGTCACGGAATTACACGGTTCGAAACTGCAGGCAGTCACCCGGGCGCGTTGATCGCGCAGATACATGATGGCGGTGGCGTGCTGATTCACAAGTCGACCCAACTGCGCCACGCGATCAAGGCGGCGGCATCGGGGGTGGACGCGATCACTATTGTCGGAATGGAGGCCGGTGGTCACCCTGGCATCAATCCACACCCTGGTCATATTATTTTGTCCCATGCAGTCCGAGAAATTAGCGTTCCCCTCGTCCTTGGTGGCGGGATCGGGACCGGAGCCCAGATCCTTGGGGCTTTGGCCCAGGGCGCAGAGGCGGCCATGGTGGTCAGCCGCTTTCTTGCCAGTACAGAAATTGATGCGCACCCCAACTACAAGTCACGCATGGTCGCTGCGCGCATGGACGATTCAGTCGCGATTTTAGGGTCACTCAAGGACACTTGGCGTGTGCTGGACAACGACACGGCGAAACAGGTTCGAGAGATGGAACGCACTCTGGGCGAGAACGCAAAGCACGCGGATTTCGGCACGCTGGTCAGCGGTCGCCACGGACGGGACTTTGCCTATGTCGACGGTAATGTTGACCGTGGACTGGTGTCGATGTCGTCCGCCATCGGTCACGCTGACCGCGAGGAAAGCGCGGGCCAAGTCGTGACCCGGCTGGTCCGGGAGCTTGAACAGGCGTGGTCAGACCTGTCCGCCTGCCGCGCGACACCGGTGTTGGCCTGAGCCATCACAGTCGATCGGTGGGTTTAGATCCGTCAGGCGCGACCGCCTTGCCTTTCTGACCTATCGCCGGCGCGTGCTCGTCCGCCCGTGGATGAGGGACTGTTGGCCCAACTGCTTCTGCCTCATAGGCACCCAGCTCAGGCTGTCGCACCCTTGACTGCTTGCTTCTCCGTGATCGTCCCTAAGGCATTTGTGTCGACTTTTCCGAGTCACAGATCGGGTTTAAGAAACAAAAAACGACGGGCGTGACCCTTGGAAAAGCGACCAAACATCCGCGCGTTCTTGTTTGCCCAGGCGGCGGCGATATTCGGATAACTTCTTTCTCGCATCCGGTTGAGCCACTGGCTTTGCGTGTCGGTTCCTCCGGCTGAAGAGTCCAGAACTGCGCGGACGCCTTCGTCCGCAAGTACTGTGCGCTATTTACGCATAAGCGACGGAAGGCGCTGCGAGCTTCGTATAAAGTTCATCTAAGCAAGCAAAGCCGAAAGGAAATGGCTATGAAACGTCTCATTCTCGCCGCCACTGCATCGATGATCGCCCTGTCGGGCGCAGCGCAGGCTGATCCTCCGAGGAAACATAACAACGACCGCGGTAATGCAGTGCAGGCTGAACGTCAGAACAGAGATAGCAACCACCGCGGCAACGCGGTGCGTGCCGCGCCGGGCCAAGTCAAAAAGCAAGAAGTCCGTCGGCCCGCCCCTAAGCAAAGTGCCCGTCGCTTCGCGCCCGGACAGCGGATGCCGCAGGGCTACCGCGCCTTTACGAACTATCGTGACCACGGCCTGCCCGCGCCAGGTCGCGGTTATCGCTATGTTCGACATGACAACAATGTCTACAAAATATCGACCGAGACCGCTATGATCGCTGCGGTAATCGGCGCGCTGTCTGCCCTGCGTTGAACTGAGATGTGGCACGGGCGGTCAGATTGGCCGCCCCAGCTTCATCGCCCATTCACGGCTCCACCCGCTTGAACCCGAATACGCCGTTTACTGGACCTGTCTGCGTTCCGCACCCTCGCGCTACAATCGCGATGACTGTGGCGTGCAGACGGTTGGTGGCATCAACGACCCGAGGAGTATTAACCGCATGCATAACCTTTTGAAAACAGTTCTTGGGGCGGCGATTTTGGCCGCGGCCTATTCCGGAACCTTCGGACTTCCGTTCGGTGACGCCGGAATGACTGCAGAAGAACTTGCAGGCACCTTCTCGGCTGCCGGGTCCGGGCGGCCGGGCCCTGCTGGGGCCGGAGGGCCGCGTGCAATGGCTGGTTCGGCGTCCGTTTCCTTGATTCCAGTCGTTTCGGCGTCCTATCAGGAAGTCCTGACGGCCATCGGCACCTCGCGGGCTGGCGACAGCGTCGCTGTGACTTCAGAGGCCGCAGGCCAGATCGTGGAGGCCACCCTGGTTGCCAACGCCTTTGTCGAACAAGGCGATGTTCTTCTGCGCTTTGCATCTGAGTTGGAAGAAATCGAGTTGAGAGTTGCACAGGTCGAGCTCGAGAGCGCACAACGCACCCTCGACCGCTATCGCTCGCTTGCGTCTTCGGGCAGCGGGGCGGTTGCCGACACGACCGTGCAAGAGGCCGAGACGGCCATGATGCTGGCCGAGACTGGCGTGGCGATGGCGCGCTATGCCCTTGACCAGCTTTCCGTCGTGGCACCGATTTCTGGCCGGATCGGATTGTCGGACGCCCGTGTCGGCGACAGGCTCGCGGCGGGTGATCCGGTCGTGACGATCGACGATGCAAGCAGGATTGTTCTTTCTTTCAACCTTCCCGAACGCGCGGTCGATCTTCTTGAAGTGGGCCGCGAGGTTCAGGCCACTACCCCCGCCCTTGACGGCCGCAGCTTCTCGGCTGTGATCACTGCCTTTGGCAGCCGTATAGACGAGACCACACGCACGGTGACTGTGGAGGCCGAGATAGACAATAGTGACGGCCAGCTCTGGCCAGGCATGAGTTTTTCCGTGCGGCTTTCGAACGAGAGTGCGCCACTGCCTCAAGTTCCCTGGACAGCTTTGAACTGGACCAGCGAGGGCGCACAGGTCTGGGCGGTGCGCGACGGAATTGCCACGTCCGTTCCGGTAGAAGTGCGCATGCGCCAGGACGATATGGCTTGGATCGTGGGTGATCTGACTATTGATGACCAGGTCGTGCTCGACGGGAGCACGCGGATAGAGGAAGGTGCCCCGATCGCTTCCGAAAGCAACGATCCTTCGGGTGAGGGCCGTCAGCCATTGATTGGGGCAGCGGAGAGCACGTCGCCCGCCGCCGATAGAAAAGCCCTCGCAAGGGTGGCCAGCTGATGAAGATTGTTCCCGCCATGCCCCGGACCGGCATGATCGACCTTTTCGTGCGCAGGCCCACGCTCGCGATCGTCATCAACCTCCTTATAGTCATTGCGGGTGCAGTCGCTTTGTTCGGCGTCAATGTGCGGGAAATGCCGCAAGTTGACCAGCCGGTGCTGTCGGTCCGCGCCAGCTACGAGGGAGCATCGGCAGAAATCGTTGACCGGCAGGTGACTGCGGTGCTCGAAGCGTCCCTGAGCCGCCTCGAAGGCCTGAAGAATATCTCCTCTACCTCTAGCTTCGGTTCGAGCAGGATCACGATCGATCTGGACGAAAGTGTCGACGTCGATGCCGCCACGAACGAGGCGCGCGAAATTGTATCCCAAGCGGTCCGGCAACTGCCCGAGGACATGGATGAGCCGACCGTGTCGCAGAACGATTCCGATGCCGATCCGATCGTCAGACTTGCCCTTTCCGGGTCGGCCGAAATCCCAGAGCTGACAAGCATTGCCGAGGGCATCGTCACCGATCAGCTATCGGTCATCGACGGGGTGGCCGAGGTTACTGTGACCGGCAACCAGCTGCAGGAATTCCGGGTTGAGGCCGATATGACTTCCCTGCAAAGCCGGGGGCTATCGCTCGACGATATTGCAACGGCGCTCCAGGACCTGCGCGATGATACGCCGCTTGGCGCGCTGGATACGGGAACCGGGTCCTTGACCCTGCGCTCGGCTAGCCCGGATGCCACAGTCGAGGATATCGGAGCCTTGCAGATCGACCGGACAACGCGGATCTCCGACGTGGCATTCGTACAGTTAGCAGCCGAGAGCCAGACTTCGAGTGCCTATGTCGATGGTCAGCCTTCCATTAGCATCGATATCGTACGCGAGTCGGTGGGCAACACCCTGAGCATATCCCGTGCGGTGAAGCAGGCTGTTTCTGATCTTGAATCGGTCCTGCCGACGGGCGTCTTGTTGACCGTCACCTCTGATGATGGCGTTTACATTGAACAATCGATCAAGGAAGTCGTGGGATCGATCGCCATGTCTACGGGTATTGTGATCCTGACCATCTATGCTTTCATCGGCTCCGTTCGGGCGACGATCATTCCGACCATCACGATACCGGTGGCTCTGGTCGGAACCATCGGAGCCATCTGGATGGCCGGATTCTCGATCAACACCATCACGCTGCTTGCCCTTGTGCTGGCAACCGGCATGGTGGTGGACGATGCAATCGTCGTCGTCGAAAACATCGTGCGTAAGCGTCGCGAAGGGATGGGCAGGCGGGCCGCTGCGGTCGCGGGCACCAGCGAGGTCTTCTTCGCGGTGCTGTCAACAACGGCGACGCTTGCGGCGGTCTTTATCCCCATCTCCTTTCTGCCGGGACAAGCCGGCGGAGTTTTCAAGGAGTTCGGGTTTGTTCTCGCGTTCAGTGTCACGCTGTCTTCCGTAGCGGCTCTTGTCCTTGCGCCGGTGCTTGCAGCGATCGTCGATCCTGGTCGGCACGATCTGGACAACGGAAAGGCGACGCGCCCGAGCGTCCTTGCACGCGGCTTCGATGCTCTTGTGGACCGGACCATCAAGGCCCCAATCCTCGCCCTGTGCATTGCAGGGGCGATCGCGATCATCGCACTGGGCGCAGCCCGCGACATGCCTTCGGAAGTGACCCCAAGTGAAGACCGTGGGTTCTTCATGGTCATGGCGCGCTCTTCTTCCGGAGACAGTGTTGACGTGCTTGAGACTGTCATATCGCAAATCGAAGGCATCCTGACACCCTACCGCGAGACGGGTGTGATCAGCACGGTCCAATCCATGACCGGCCGGGGCGGCAGCGGCATGGCCTTCGTGATCGTGCGGCTGGCGGACTGGGCTGACCGTGGCACGTCGCAACAAGAGGTCATGGCTGATGTCAGCCGAAAAATGGGGAGCGTCCCCGGCCTGACCGCGTTTGTGCGATCCAGCAACAGTCTCAACATCCGCGGTGGCGGAGGAGGCGGTCTGGAATTTGCGGTGGCCGGACAAGACCGCGCCGTTCTGGAAGACGCGACCGCAACACTCGTGTCTGCAATGCAAGCAGATTCCGCTTTTCTCAACCCCCAGCTCTCGGACGAGCAGATTGAGCCCGTCCTCGAGCTTGAAATCGACCGCGACGCCGCCCGGGCTCTCGGATTGGATAGCGAAAGCATCTCCAGCTCAATCAACATGATGACCGAAGATCACACGGCCACCACCGTCTTTCTGGAGGGCGAAGAGGTCGATGTCACCGTCGTTCCCGGTGGCACTGTGATCGAAAATCCCTCCGACCTGGAGGCGATTTTTACCCGTTCGTCCGAGGGGGCATACATCCCGCTATCCTCCGTTGCGCGTCTGAGCCATGTCGCAGCCCCTGCGTCGCTTGACCGCGAGGCTCAGACGCCTGCCATATCGGCGCAGGCAAACCTTGGAGCAGGTGTCGAGCTGGGCGAAGCCGCCGAGCGTTTGGAGGTGATCGCCGGAGAGGTCCTGCCCGCAGGCACGCATCTGATCCTGCTCGGAGAGGCGGCAGCGATTGACGAAAGCACGCAAGGGTTCATGGTGGTGTTCGGCGTGGCGTTTCTGATCGTGCTGCTTGTGCTTGCCGCGCAATTCGAGAGCGTCACCAGCGCCGTCTCGATCATGGTGACTGTGCCCTTCGGCATCGCAGCTGCAATGCTCGCCATCTCGCTGACGGGTGGGTCGCTGAACTACTACAGCCAGATCGGGCTGGTGCTTCTCGTGGGCGTCATGGCCAAAAACGGCATCCTTATCGTGGAATTTGCAAACCAGCTTCGGGCCGCCGGTCAAGACATCGACAGTGCCATCCGCGACGCCATGCTCCTGCGGATCAGGCCTGTCATGATGACGATGGTGTCTACCGTGCTCGGGGGGCTGCCACTGGTTCTGGCGACCGGTGCGGGGGCAGAGGCGCGCGCTGCCGTTGGCTGGGTCATCGTCGGGGGGCTTGGGTTTGCCACGGTGTTCACGCTGGTGCTGACCCCTGCCGCATATCGGCTCATTGCTGGCATGGGAAAAAAGCCCGGCGCGGCCTCGTCGGCTCTTGATGCAGAGATCGCCACCGCCCGCGCAGGCTCGGAGACAGTTTAGCAGCCCAAGGAAGAGGGGCTCCGAGAAAGTCACTGAAACACCGCAGGGGTAGGCTGTGGTGTCTGATCACGGGGGCAAATGCCTCGGGCTCGCGCAAGCGGCCGAGCAGCGTAGCGGCGATCCGGTCTTGCCGAAGTCGCCCGCAAAACGCGCCGCTTGCTGATATTCGAGCCCCGAGACGCCGCCGTGAACGGCTTTGCGGTCGGCTGTGAAAGCGTTCCCAAGGTAAGTTGCAATGCGTGCAACTCCATATTGTCGTCGACACAGGTTATTGTCAGCCTTCGGAACCAGAGAAATCAGTAAATTTCGGCTCAGAGCCGACACCAGGCAACCGACTCTCAAGTTCTGTTTAGTTGTCGTGGAGGAGCCCGGCAGCTACCGGATTGTTGCCAGCACCAGCTAATCGCGCTTTGATGATCGCAAACCGCCACTTAAGGAGGAGTGAAACATAATTAGTGCGACAAGACTTTCCGGCCACTGCCTTTGCGGTGAGGTCACGATCAGCGTCAACGGCGAGCACGACGCGCAGCCGGGCGCCTGTCACTGCTGAATGTGTCAACGATGATCAGGTGGGGACTTTCGGGCATTCACTGCCGCGGCCGATGCGGTGACAATAATCGGTCCGGTGCAGCGCCTTCAATCTACCCCATTCGCTGAACGCGCTTTTTGCCGCACTTTTGGAACGCAACCCCGACCTCAAACCTAAAATCTTTGCGACAAAATCCGTCTATCCCAATGAATGCGCAACCAATCCATAGATTTGTGCGGCGTCGGTGGCCCGACGGAAGGGCCCCATGCGCATCTCGGTCACAGTATCGAATACGCCCAATCCAGCCGCCGACAGGAATACCTTGAAATGCTCGCTTTGCTGGGGCGTGTCCAGACGGACAAAGCGGCCTTCGCATTGCTGGATCAACGGCGCGCACAATTGCATCGCCATTCGGTCGTTTTCGGCTACGACAGGGCCGATCACGATGCCTTTGCCGAAAGGTCGCATCATCGCATGGCCGCATACAGCACCATCGCGTTCCACCACGACGCCGCTGGACAAGTCCAGCATCACGTCCAGAACTTCTGGTCGCGTGGCGCCGTATGCGTGCCTGTCTAGAGCGTGAATGGCCTCGCGATCCGATGCCGTAAGCGGACGCAGCGCCAGCCCCGCGACAGGTTCAGGCAGATGTATCGGGCAGGCAATGCCCTGCTGTTGCCTGATCGTGGAAACGGGCTCGAACCCGGCGGACTCGTACAGCCAGTATCCCGATTTCGTCGCGGACAACCGCAGATCACGCCCCTCGCAATCTTTCAAAATCCGGCGCAAAAGACGGCGTCCGGCCCCCAAAGCCTGCAAGCGCGGCGTGGTCACCATCATGCCACACATGGCAAAGTCGGACCCCATCTTGAAATACATCGCCGACCCGATCGGGCGGCCAATCTCGTCCAGCGCGATATAGCCTTGTCCTAGTGACAGAAACACATCCAGATCATGCGTGCGATGCGGCCAGAACACCGCGACTGTCGTGCTGACGCAATTCGCCGACGCCCCGAACCCTGTTCCGGGCGAACTCATAAGTCACAAGCCTCCATCTTTTCGGCTGCATCTGCGAGCGCCAAGAACCAGTGCGCGTTCAGACATTCAGCCATGAACTCGCCACTGAAGGATTCGGTTTGCGTATAGATTGTTGGCTAGACCTGCCGTGAAAAGACGAGCGTAACGCCTCACTGATAGGCCCACGCTCGATAAGGTATTCCTAGACTGATATACGCATCAGAAGTGGAATTCATTGAAGCCAGCGAGAAATTCCTGTGTCCTCGACTCCTTAGGGGTCTTTAGAACTTCCTGCGGCGTGCCTTGTTCCAGAATCTTGCCCTGATGTAGAAAAAGGACCCTATCGGCCACATGATACGCGAAACCGAGCTCGTGTGTGACGACGATCATGGTCATTCCGCTTTTCGCGAGAGACTGAATCGAGCGTAGAACTTCGCCCACGAGCTCGGGATCGAGCGAGGAGGTGACCTCGTCAAAGAGCATCACATCCGGTTCCATCGCAAGGGAGCGTGCGATGGCCACGCGTTGTTGTTGTCCCCCCGAAAGACGCGATGGATATTGATGGGCCTTGTCCCACATGTCGACCTGTTCGAGGTTTCTGCGTGCTATGTTCTCGGCCTCAGCACGGCTCAATTTGCGAACAATGACAAGACCTTCCATTACGTTTTCAAGGACAGTCATATGCGGAAAGAGATTGAACTGTTGAAAGACCATGCCGATCCTGGAACGGACCTTGATCAGATCTCGTTCACGGTAGGTGAAGGTCGATGAGCCATCCCGCTGGCCTGACGGCATCCCGACAACGTTGCCATCCAGAGTTATGGTTCCCGCGCTAGGCATTTCCATGAAGTTCAAGCAGCGCAGGAAAGTGCTTTTGCCCGAGCCGCTGGAGCCCAGCAGGCAGATGGTCTCTCCTGCAGACACACTCAGATCCATCCCGCGCAGAACATGATGTGTACCGAAGTATTTTTGCAGGTCTTTGACCTCAAGGATCGGAGTATTTGTCATATCTTGATTTCCTCGTCTTTCAGGAGCCGCTTCTCGAGTCCGTAGGACAGCAGCGCGAGCGGGTAGATCACCAAGAAGTAGAGAATGGCGACAATTGTGTAGACTTCTAGCGGCCGATAGATCGTGTTGGCCAGTTGCTCGCCTTGGTAGAGCAGTTCGCCTACCGCCACGGCGGAGGCGAGTGAGGTGGCTTTTGCCCCCTCTATCATGCGGTTAGCGAAAGCAGGAATCATGCGCTGGATGGCTTGCGGCAGGATTATGCGTTGCATCGTCTGGCGGTAGGGGATGCCTATTGCTTTCGCCGCCTCCCACTGGCCTTTGTGGATGGACTGAATGCCGCCACGATAGATCTCGGCTGTATAAGCGATCATGTTCAGGCAGATGCCCAGAAGTGCCGCAGTGAAACCGTCCATCTGGATGCCGATCAGCACCGGGAAGGCGTAGTAGAACCAGACGACCTGAACAAAGATCGGAGTGTTGCGAAACAGCTCGATGAAGGCGGTCGCGGGCCAGTTGAACCAACGATTGCGCGAATAGCGCGCAATACCAAGGAAGATGCCACCAACAAGCGCAGCAGTGATGACGATGGCGCTGAGTTCCAGCGTGACCAAGATGCCACGAAGGAAGTTGGGCCAATACTGGAGCACCAGCATGAAATTCCACTCAAAGTCGTTCATTTGTCTGTCTCCTCAGAGCCGGGCGGCGTCGAGCCGATACTCGAGCCAGCGAATAAGGAATGAAGCCATCGTCAGAAGAACGAAGAAGACCAGAGCAACAAGGGTGATAATCTCGAGCGGTCTGTAGAGCTGTGACGAAAGCACGAGAGAGGAATAAAGCAGCTCTCCGTAGGCAATGGTCGAGACGATCGTTGTGCTCTTCATCAGTTCGAAGCCGCGTTCGGTGAAAGGTGGCACCATGCGGCGGATGGCCTGCGGGAGAATGATCCGCACCATCAGCTGTCGTTGTGTCATGCCGAGAGCACGCGCGCCTTCCCACTGGCTTTTCTCGATCGAACGGATACCTGCCCGATAGACTTCCGCCATGAAGGCACCGGACTGCATCGACAAGGTGATCACGGCGGCGGCATAGGAGTTCAACGATATGCCGAGCACGATCGGCATGGCGTAATAGGCCCAGAATAGAAGGGCGAGCGGCGGCGTTATCCGGAAGAATTCAATGACCCCGACGGCTGGCCAAGAGAGCAGCCGGAACTTTGACATCCGCAGGAATGCCAGAGAAAGTCCAAACACCGCCCCGAAAAACAGCGAGACCAGCCCGACTTTCAACGTTCCGATGAAGCCGTAGAACAGCACATCAGCGTGCGAAAAGACGATCCCAAAATCCCAGTCATAGTTCATGTTGCCATGTGCCTTTCGATCCGGTCCCCTGCCCACTTTGGGCGGACAGGGGTGTGTGGTAAAGGATGAGCTCCTTCGCTCAGTTCATGTCTTCGATGCGGATCGGGGGCGCGTCCTTGGGGTCAACGCCGCGCGACGCCAGAAAGTCCTCGTAGACCTTCTGGGTTTGGCCACGATGGTAATAGTGGTTAATCGCGATCGACAGCCAGTCGCGCCACCGCTTGTCGTCCTCTAGCCGGATGCCGATGCTGGTCGCCGCAGCACTGGCCGGGGAGGGAATGACAACCTGGCCTGCGTTGTTCAAGGCACGGTTCTGCATCGCCAGCCAGAGGCTTGCGCCGCCGACCAGATCAGACCGGCCTGCCGCGAAGGAGGCGATGGCTTCGGGGTTGCCTTTTGTGCGTTCGAAGGTTGCTTGCGGAAGTTCCTTTGAAATGGCGGCGTCATTGGATGTGCCCAGTGGAACCGCAACCCTGATATCGGGAGTGTTCAGCTTGGACCATTCAGAGGCGTCCAGATCCTTTCGTGCAAGCACTGCAACCGCATAGTAGAGTAGCGCTCCCTGTGGAAAGTCTACGGCAAGCGCCCGTTGCGGCGTCGCATCAAGCGCCACCATCATGTCGAATTGGTTGGCCTGAAGGCCGGCGACGGCGTTCCCCCAAGTGGTTTCTACGCATTCCCATTCTACGCCAAGTTCTTCTGCCAGTAGCGCGGTGAAACCCGGGCCGATCCCGCTCCACTCCCCTGTGCCGGGGTCTTTGAAGTACCAGGGTTCGGAATTCGAGCAGCCAAGGCGGATCTTGCCAGATTCCTTGATTTGGTCCCAGGTGCTGTCCTGCGCCGCGGCTTGGTTGGCACCAAGCATCAGCGCCGCGGCTGTGACGGCAGCGCCAAGTCTGGCTAATATTGAGATTCTTGTCATGTCTTACTCCCGTTTGGATTGGATTGAGGTCTTGGCCTTGTTTTTGTTTTTGTCGTCTGGTCGTTACTGGACGAAGGCTGTCACGGCATCCCCGGGGGCCAAGGCCATTCCCAAGCCTGGCAGGTCGCTCAGATGCATGATTGATCCCTCGATGCGGTGTCCGCCCGCAGCGATCTTTTCGAACAGGACCTGATGAATGGAATGATACTCAAAATGGGCGACCCTCCCTTCAGCGGCGGCAAAATGCGCCGCGGCCAGGGTGGCCACGACGCTTGAGGATACTTCGAGCGACATTCCGATCCCCGTTCCCTCCAGCTCTTCGACAAGGGCTTTCATACGCGACGGACCGCCGACAGCCGAAGGTGCCACCTGCAGGAACCGCAGCGACCGCTCCCGGATCATGGCGCTGTGGATCTGGGGCCGATACTCGGCCTCGATCCCCATGACCGGGACACCCAGCTCCACAAGCCTGCGCATTCCCGGGATGTCGTCGGGCGGTAGCGGAGACTGGAAGGCTTCGATCCGTGCCGGATCGAAGGTGCGGTACATGCGCAAGGCGCTGTCAAAATCGTAGCTGTAGACCGAGTCGATGATCAGTTTCGTGTCGGATTTCAGCGCGGCCAGAACGGCATTCACCCGCTCGGTGTCGAGCTGCTCCGTCTGCCCGCCGATCTTCATCTTCAAGCAGGAGAAACCCTGCGCCTCGAGCCCGACCATCTCTTTCACCAAGTCATCGACGGTCTTGTTCAGACCGTAGATACCGCCGCTTATATAGACCGGAGCTTTGCCGGTCCCGTTGCTGTTCAGGGTTTTCCAGAGTGGTAGCCCTGCGCGTTTCGCGGCGATATCCCAAAGCGCAAGATCAAGTCCCGACAGCGCGGATTCCAGTAGCCCGTGCCGGGTGGTAAGGGTTGCCCGGTTGCGCATGGAGGCAAAGAGGGCTGGAAGATCCGCCAGCGGAGTTGCGCGCATCAGGGGCAGAACCTCTGTCTTCAGATAGGCAAGCAATGTGTCTGGTCGGGTATCCAGGCACCAGCACTCGCCGATGCCCACAGTCCCGTCTGAGGCGTGCAGGGTGATGAAGACGTTGGATTTTTCCGTCCACTTTATCATCGGGTTCCACACGCGGCCGCCCAGATCGACGGTCGCCACGTGGATCTCGATCCGCTCTACCGAGAGGCCGGAATGAAGGTCTTTATCAAAAATACTCATTTTGTGGTGCTGCCTGTCTTCTTCGCCGGTTCGATGCGAAAATCGAAATCGGCTTTCTTGTGGAGCGCCCTGAGGAAGCGCTCTTGGAAATTCATGGTATGTTCATGGGCAAGCCGGTCCGCGAGGTCGAGATCCCGGTCCGCTATGGCCTGGATCATTTCCTCGTGCTGATCGCGCCATGGCGGGCGGCTTTCCTCTCTCGCAAGGGCTTCAAAGTGGATGTGAAGAAAACGCCGCCCTTCATTCAGTAGTTCGGTATACTGTCGGGTGGTGTAGGGGTTTCCGCCAGCCTCGGAGATTGCGACATGCAGCCTTGCATTGCCCTCTGAAAGTTCCAGCGGATCGAAGCGCTTCACGCTTTCGTCGAATTCCTTTGATATCTGGCGAATTCGAAACAGATCCGCATCCGTCCGGTTTCGGGCGGCTAGGCGGGTGTTGAACCGCTGTGATAGGTCCAGCGCTTCGATAAACTTCGGAAAGTCGATCAGGTTGATCGGCGTGACGATGGGCGACCGGTTGGTTTGCATCGTGACGAGGCGCTCACTCTGCAACTTGCTCAGCGCTTCACGTATGGGCGAGCGGGACAAGTTGAACCGGCGGGCAAGCGACACCTCATCAAGCACATCGCCCGGGCGTAGCGTTAGCGCCAGAATCTCGGCCCGGAGCGTTTCATAGACCTGCACAGCGCTTCTTCCGCGGGTGCCTGTCGTGGGTTGTTGGCCCTCAGTTTCCATCAATCGCTTCCAGATCAAGTGTCGACAACATTTATACAATAGATGCATATTGCATTCCGTCTGTCGACTATTTTCTTCGGAAAATGATCAACCGGGCCTGGAAGTGCCTGTCGATTGAACAATAATATGGCGAGCGGCAGAGGCAGTGCCGCCTGCCGCTGGGGTCAGGTTGGTTTTAAGGCTTGAGCCGAATCAGCTTTTGCGCAGGTCCAGATGAGCGCCGGCCTCGACTTCTACGGTCCACTTCCCAGCGCGGACGTATTGCTGTGTCGCATCAGTGAAGGGTTGCCAGTCCCATTTCGGGTAAACGCCCTTGCGGTGCGCCGTTTCTATCAGACGGCGGCGGTTTTGGTCCTTGATGATGTTGGCCTTGATCTGCCCGCAGTCCCATGTCTGCCGTGCGAAGGACAGCAGTTCCTCCAGCACCGCGCTTGCCGCAGCGTTCTGCGCGAGGTTGCGCAACTCAAGCGGGTCCTCTTGCATGTCGAATAGCAAAGGTGGGTCGTTCTCGGCATAGAACAACTTGTAGCGCCTATGTCGCAGCATGAAGGTCGGTTCGAAGATGCCTTCGGCAAGATACTCCGCAGGAATGACACGTTCAGGAAATGTCATGCCCTGCAACAAGGGCAGCAGTGAGTGGCCGTCCGTCTCCAGCACGTCTGGCAGTGTCCCGGCTAGATCGGCAAAGGTCGGAAGTATGTCGAGCAGCGACACCGGGGTATCCACCCGCCCCGCCGCAAAGCGACCGGGAGCCCAGACGATCAGCGGCACGCGCATGGCCCATTCGAAAAAGCATTTTTTATAGTACAAGCCGCGCTCCCCCATCATATCGCCATGGTCCGAAGCGAAGATGACGATCGTGTCCTCATCCAGCCCCGTCTCCTCCAGCACGCGCATCAGGACTTTAAGTTTTGAGTCGATATACTCGATCGAGGCATAGTAGCCGTGGCGCATCCGCCGGATGACATCGTCGGACACATCGGCTTCACCGACGGAATAGTGGTCGTATATCCGTGCGCTGTGCGCATCCCATTCGTCTGGTGCCAAGGGCTGAACTCGAGGCAGGTCGATATCGGCGTCTGAATACAAATCCCAGAATTCCGGCCGGGCGACATAGGGATCATGTGGCGAGGTGAAAGACACGGTCAGCATGAAGGGTTGATCAGACCTCTCCCGCGCACGATCGTACAGCCAGCGCTCAGCCTGGATGTTCACGTCATCATCGTAGTCGATCTGAAGCGACCGAAGGCAGGGACCGGTTTCAATGACATTCTGCATGTCCTGGAAACGAACCTTCGCCTCCCTATCGGTCCAATTGGGCGTCCAGCCGAAATCTGACGGGTAGATATCGGTTGTCAGTCGCTCTTCATACCCGTGCAGTTGATCAGGTCCGGCAAAATGCATCTTTCCACTCAAGCATGTCCGATAACCCCCCAGCCGTAGATAGTGCGCGAATGTCGGAATGGCGGAAGAGAATTCGGGCGCGTTGTCGTAGGCACCCACTTTGTGCGGGCTCTGACCAGACATCATGGACAAGCGGGAGGGACCGCAAAGCGGTGAATTGCAGTAGGCCTGTTCGAAGATCAGGCCCTCGCGTGCGATCCTCGACAGTGTCTCGGCCTTGACGGTGGGATTGCCATAGAATGGTAGCGCCTTGGCTGACATCTGATCGGCCATTACAAAAAGGATATTTGGGCGTTTCATGTTTGGGTTCTCCATTCTGTGGATAGTGAACCTACAGGCAGACCGTTCTGGAGCATCTGCAGGTAGCCTATTGTGGCAGCGCCGGATTGGAAGACGGTGGCGGACACCGTGGCCGCGTCAAAGGGACAGCCGGCAACGGTGTCCTGCCTGATACTAGAACTCCACAACCGCGCGGATCGACTTGCCCTCGTGCATCAGGTCGAAGCCATGGTTGATCTCGTCAAGGCTGAGGGTATGGGTGATCATCGGGTCGATCTCGATCTTGCCATCCATGTACCAGTCCACAAATTTCGGCACATCGGTGCGGCCTTTGGCTCCGCCAAAAGCAGTGCCTTTCCAGACGCGGCCGGTGACCAGCTGGAACGGGCGGGTGCTGATTTCCGCCCCCGCGGGTGCCACGCCAATGATCACCGACACGCCCCAGCCGCGATGCGAGCATTCCAGCGCGTCGCGCATCACCTTAACGTTGCCGGTCGCGTCGAACGAATAATCCACGCCGCCGATCTGATCATTGCCGCGCTTCGTCAGGTTGACGATTTCCTGAACGGTGCTGTCCACCTTGGACGGGTTGACGAAATGCGTCATCCCGAACTTTTTCGCCATCTCGGCCTTATCGTCGTTCAGATCCACGCCGATGATTATATCCGCACCCGCCATACGCAGGCCTTGGATCACATTCAGGCCGATTCCACCCAGACCGAAGACCGCTGCGGTGCTGCCGATCTCGACCCCCGCGGTGTTGATCACTGCGCCGATACCGGTTGTGACGCCGCAACCGATATAGCAGATTTTGTCAAAGGGCGCGTCGTCGCGGACCTTGGCCAGAGCAATCTCGGGCATGACAGTGTGATTGGCGAAGGTCGAGCAGCCCATGTAGTGGTAGATCGGTGTGCCATCCAGCATGGAAAATCGCGTGGTGCCGTCGGGCATCAAGCCCTTTCCTTGAGTGTTGCGGATCGCGGTGCAGAGATTGGTCCTACCCGACAGGCAGGAATAGCATTCGCGGCATTCGGGCGTGTAAAGCGGGATGACGTGATCGCCGGGTTTCAGCGTGGTCACGCCCTCGCCCACTTCGATCACGATGCCTGCGCCCTCATGGCCCAGAATGCAGGGGAACAGCCCTTCGGGGTCCGCGCCCGAGCGAGTGAATTCATCGGTGTGGCAGATGCCAGTCGCCTTGACCTCGATTAGAACCTCGCCCTTTTTCGGGCCTTCAAGGTTCACTTCCATCACTTGCAGCGGTTTGCCAGCCTCAAGGGCCACGGCGGCGCGTGTACGCATTGCATATTCTCCATTCTGAATTGAGTGATTTGTCGCGTTTCTCGGTAGTTCTGGACGGCCCTTCGGCGCGAGGGTCTAACCGGTTCATGTGTTAAGCCGGGTCAGCCCGTTGGACAGACTGTCCGAAAGACCTTCAGAGACCATTTTCTGCCGCAGGCGCTGGTTATATCCACCGGGAGTATCGAGGGCGCGCAAAAGCGGCTCACAGGGCCTCGCCGATAGACTTGAGGCAACGAGTTCGCGCAGGAATTGCTCGGCTTTCTCGTATTCGGACCCCTGTTGGACCAGCCAATCCGCCGCCTCCTTGACCATGAGCACAGCGGGGGACAGGACGGCCTGTGCACACAGCCAGTTCTGCAGCTCGGCCTCTGTGTCGAGTTCGAAGATCCAATTGCGCGCGCCGAACAGAGCTTGGATCGCGCTGCTGTCCCCTAGGGCCAGGATCTGGGATCCGCCTATGGCGATCGAGGGGAACGGGATCATGCGGGCCACGAGTTTCGCAGGGGCCACCAGCCCGGCCAGTTCGTGCATGTTCGGTCCGGCCATCAGTGAAATCACTCGTTGATCCGCGCGAAACGCCAGGCCGGACAGGACATCACGGTAGACAGGGTCCGTCAGTCCAAGAAACAGGATTTCGCATGAATCGACGACCGCCTGATTGTCCGCCACGGTTACAGTATCGAAACGCTCGCTCAGACGCGCGGCATTCCCGGCGCTGCGTGTCGAGACCGTGATGGAATGCCCATCTTCGGCGATGCCCTCGACGAGTGCGGATGCAATCGTTCCAAGTCCCAGAACCCCGACACGCATCAGCGGGCCCCCCAGGTGTCCGACAACCGATACCCTTCGGGCCATGGATCGGACGGGTCCAACATGTGCTGGTGAATGCCGGTGATCCAGCCGCGGCCCGAAATCTCGGGCTCAATCGCGGGGTGGCCACCCACCTCGGTTTCTCCGACGATCTGGCCCGAGAAAGTCGATCCGATAACAGAACTCGCCGTTAGTCGATCGCCGGTCTTCATGACCCCGCGCGCATGCAGTACGGCCATACGCGCCGACAGCGCCGTGCCGGTGGGGGAGCGATCAACCTTGCCAGGCTGAATGGCCACGGCTGCGCCGGTTTCAAGCCCGTTCTCGCCCTCGGTAAGCGGTCCGGCGAATAGGCAGAAGGAAATATGTTTCCAATCCGGGTTGCCGGGGTGATGGAACCCAAGCTGCGCGTTGGCGGCATTGGTGATCATTACGCCAAGCTTGGCGATGGCATGGGCCTCGTCCTCCACCAGTTTGAAGCCTAGCTTCTCGGCATCGACGATGACGAAGCTGTCGCCGCCATAGGCGGTGTCGACCGTCAATTCGCCCAGTCCTTCGACCTCCAGCTTGACGTCAAGCTGCGCTGCAAAAGATGGCAGGTTGCGCACAAAAATGCGTTCAGCCTTGCCGTTTCGGCATTCGGCGCGCACCCGCACCAGACCTCCGGGAGCCTCCAGCACCAGATGCGTTTCGGGCTCTTGCATGGGGACCAGGCCGCCGTCCAGTAGCACGGTGGATACGCAGATGGAGTTGGAGCCGGACATCGGCGGGGTGTCTTCTGGCTCCATGATGATCCAGGCTGCCTGTGCCTCGGGGTGCTTGGGTGGGACCAGAAGGTTCACGTGACGGAAGACGCCGCCACGTGGCTCGTTCAGCACGAAATTGCGTAAGGTCTGATCCTCGGCGATCCAGCGGCGCTGTTCCCAGATCGTGTCGCCAGGCGGTGGCAGGACACCGCCCACGATGACATCGCCAACTTCACCCTCCGCGTGGGCGGAAATCACATGGATTGTCTTTGTTGAGCGCATTTCAAAGGTCCTTGCACAGGCGCAGCGCATCGTAGATCGCCGCGTGGGTATTGCGTGCGGCGACGGCATCGCCAATTCTGAACAGCTGATAGCTGCCTTCCGGGTTGCTGGTCACGGTCTGCGGGGTGCCTGCTACGAATGCCTCGTAATCCACCTCGCCGAGATTGGTCGAACCCGAACGCAGATCGAAATATACGTCATCCAAGGGACGTGTGCCGTGGTTCACGACAACCTGATCAACTTCGCGCTCTCGCGTCACGCCGCCATAGTCGCTGCCGATCAAGGCAACCAGTTTGTTGCCGTCCCGGCGCACCCCGTCCAGCTTCCATGTGACGGTGAAAGTGACATCCTGTTTTTGCAGCAGGCGAATGGAGGGGGTCAACGACATCGCCATGACCTCGGGCACGAAGCTGCGGTCGCGGGTCATCAATTCTACCTTGGCACCCGTGGCGGCAATCTTTTCAGCGGCCTGAAGCGCGGGATAGTCGCCTGCATCATCGTAGATCAGAACGTTCTCACCCGGCTTCACATCGCCCGAGAGGATGTCCCAGCTTGAGACGACCAGTTCGTTGCCCGCCTTGAGCACATCGGTATGGGGCAAGCCGCCAGTGGCGATGATCACGACGTCCGGCTTGTCGTCCAGAATAGTGTCTGCATCGGCAAAACTGTTGAAGCGGAACGTCACGCCCATCCGCTCACATTCGGCAAAGCGCCACTGCACGATCTGGATCATCTCTGCGCGACGTTCAGTTTGAGCGGTCAGACGGATTTGCCCGCCCGGATCGTTCGCCGCCTCATGCACGATAACCTCGTGACCGCGTTCGGCTGATACCCGCGCGGCTTCCAGCCCTGCCGGACCGGCACCGACAATCACCACACGGCGTGGCGTTTCAGCCTTAACGGCAGCATGGGGCTGTTCGAGTTCGCGCCCGGTGGCCGGGTTATGCAGGCAGAGCGCCATACCGCCTTGATAAATTCGATCGAGGCAGTAGTTCGCTCCGACACAGGGGCGGATGCGGTCTTCTTCGCCACGCTTGATCTTGGCGACGATATGCGGGTCAGCCATATGGGCGCGGGTCATGCCGACCATGTCCAGTTTGCCGCTGGCGATGGCGTGGCGCGCGGTGGCCACGTCCTGAATCTTGCAGGCGTGGAAGGTCGGGAAACCGGTTTCCTTGCGGATCTCGCCAGCAAAATCCAGATGCGGCGCACTGGGCATACCCTGAACAGGGATCAGGTCGGTCAGGCCTGCGTCCGTGTCGATGTGGCCCTTCACAATGTTAAGGAAATCGACCATGCCGCTGTCCTTCAAGCGGCGCGAGATTTCCAGCCCGTCTTCCTTGTTCAGTCCGCCGGACAGCTCTTCGTCACCCGTATAGCGCACACCAACGATGAAGTTGTCACCCACGCGTTCCCGGATCGCTTTGAGCGTGTCAAAGGTGAACCGCAGGCGGTTGTCGAGACTACCGCCATAAGGTCCGTCCAGATCGTTGGTTAGGGGCGACCAGAACTGGTCCATCAGGTGCCCGTAGGCCTGCAATTCGATCCCGTCGAGACCGGCTGCCTGCATCCGTTCCGCGGCATCGGCATAGTCTTCGATGATGCGGGCAATATCCCAGTTTTCGGCCTTTTTCGGGAAAGCCTTGTGCGAAGGCTCACGTTCATGGCTTGGCGAGACGACCGGCAACCAGTCCGCCTTGTCCCAGCGGGTGCGGCGGCCAAGATGGGTCAGCTGGATCATTACCTTGCAGTCGTGATCGTGGCACTCATCGGTAAGCTGCTTCATCCAGCCCACGACTTCGTCCTTCCACGCCAGAATGTTGTTGAACACCGGGGGGCTATCACGCGCGACACTGGCGGAGCCGGCGGTCATCGTCAGGGCGATGCCCGCGCGAGCACGTTCAGCGTGATAGGCGCGGTATCGCTCTTTCGGCATCCCGTCCTCGGGATAGGCCGGTTCGTGGCTGGTGATCATCAGCCGGTTCTTCAGCGTCAGATGTTTCAGTTGGTAGGGCTGGAAAAGCGGGTCGTTGGACATGTCTGGCTCCCTGAGTTTGGATGACCTTCATCCAAAATGTGCACATGTGTCAATAAAAAGAACATGGGTGATTATTTCTCTTGCCGATCGCATCGCAAGGCACCTACTGTAGGAGTATGATCAACACGCAGATCCTTGGTGACGAGAGTGACAAGACAACCGGCTGGCGCGGTTCGCGCGAAGTCTGGCTGGCGGCGGCAAAGCAGGCTTTTCTTGAGACCGGCCTTGATGCTGTGAAAATTCAGCCGTTGGCCAATCAGATGTCATTGTCCCGAACCAGTTTTTACTGGTTCTTCAAGGATCGAAAGGCGTTGCTGGACGCTCTTCTTGAAGATTGGGAGGCCAAGAATACTGGCGCCTTTGTCGGCGCATGCGAGGCCTATGCCGAGACAATCACAGAGGCGATCTTAAACCTGATCGTGGTCTTTCACGACGGGGATCTATTCGAGCCGCAACTGGACTTCGCAGTGCGCGGGTGGGCCCGTCAGTCGGATGCTGTAATGGTTCGGGTCAATGCTGCAGATGAACGCCGCCTAGCCGTTATCCGCGCAATGTTCGAGCGATTCGGTTATGCCCCGCATGAAGCGGATGTCAGGGCGCGAACCGTCTACCTGACCCAGATCGGCTATATCTCCATGCAGGTGAACGAAGAGCCGGCAATCCGCATGGCGCGGGTTCCGGGATACGTTCAAACCTTTTCCGGGAAAGCGCCCACCGACAGCGAGCTGGCCCGGTTCCATGCCCGGCTGAAATTCGACCCGATGGAACTGACCGACACCTGACAGCGCCTTTCCGGCCCTGATGTCATCTACGGGTTGACCCACGGCAAACGTGGCGCCCGCGTCGAGAAGCATCGTGTCGATGCTGGATTTCTGGCCTACAAGCTATGGCACGATGCAGTATGGGTCGGAACCTGGCTAATGCGGTTTAGCCTCGCGGCATCTCTCGATGGCGGCAGGCCGAATTGCCGGGCGTACTCGCGACTAAACTGCGAGGGGCTTTCATAGCCCACCCCAAAGGCGACCGAGGTGGTACTGGCTTCTCCCGCAATCAGAAGCGCCCGTGCGTGCAGCAGCCGCACATGCTTCTGGTACTGGAGCGGGGAAAGGGCCGTCACTGCCTTGAAATGACGGTGAAACGCGGACACGCTGAGCGCCGCCATCTCCGCTAATGTCTCGACGCGCATGGGTTCGGCAAAGTTCTTTCTGATCCACTGAATGGCAACATAGATGCGTGCCAAGGCTGTGTCAGGCGTCGCGATGTCCCGCAGCATCCAGCCCATTGGCCCTTGCAGGACGCGAAACAGGATCTCGCGCTCGTAGGCTGGGGCGAGGGCCGCGATCTCGTCGGGGCGCTCCATCAAGCGCAGCATGCGAAGCCAGGTATCCAGCAACTCCGGCGTGACCGGCGCAACCGAGAAACCCGGATCGTAGAGAGCACCCCCGGCAGGTTTGGGCAGATCGGCCAGCAGGTCCGCGACACTTGCAGGCGTCAGCGTCAGGCTGATCGCCAGATAGGGCTTCCCCGTCGAGGACGGATGAATTGAGCCGATTGCGGGCAAGTCGACAGACATGACGAAGTAGGTCGCAGGGTCATAGCGCAAGGTTTGGTCGCCGACCGTCATGGTCTTGGATCCGTTCAGAATAAGGTTCACCATCGGGTCGTAGACCGCGGCAAGCTGGTGATCCGGAATCGCGCCCTGCACCATGGCGACGCGCGGGATACCCGTTTCGGTCCGGCGGTTCTCGGCCCGCGCGGCGAGATATCTGAGTTCTTGAAGCTGCGTTTCCATGAACGCACTTCTGCCACCAGTCCGGCAAGACCTCAACGTGAAAGTAGGAATAGGCAAGTTTTGGGGGGGATCGGGTGAGCAGGTGCATCGCTCGGCGGCTATCTCATTCTCATATGATCGAAGGAACATCGAAATGAGCATCGTTATCATCACCGGCGGAAGTCGCGGCCTCGGGGCCAGCACCGCTATCCAATGTGCCAATCGCGGCATGGGGGTCATCCTGACCTACAACAACAATTCGGACGCCGCCCAAAGGGTCGTCGCGACAATCGAGGCATCGGGCGGCAAGGCTGTCGCCCTGAAGCTCGATGTGGCCGACAGCGCCAGCTTTGCGGATTTCCGCGACGCCGTGTCTGATCGCTTGGCTGAAAAGTGGAAAACCGAAAGGTTCGATGCCCTCGTCAACAACGCGGGATATGGGACCTACGAACCGATGGAGACTGTCACCGAAGAGGCGTTCGACGGCCTGTTCCGGGTTCACCTGAAGGGGCCTTTTTTTCTGACGCAGGTGCTGCTTCCGCTGATGGCTGACGGGGGCCACATCGTGAACCTGACAAGCGCGACCAGCCGCGTGGCCACTGGCGGCGTCGCACCCTATGCCGCGTTCAAGGGCGGGCTGGAGGTGCTGACCCGTTACATGGCCAAGGAGTTCGGGGCGCGCGGCATCCGCGCCAACTCTGTCGCGCCAGGGCCGATCCGCACGGAACTTGGTGGCGGGTTGAACGACGCATTCGAAACCCTGCTTGCCGGACAGACCGCGCTCGGCCGCGTAGGCGAGCCGGACGACGTCGGCTGCATGGTCGCAGGGCTACTTTCGGACGACAATCGCTGGGTCAACGCCCAGAACATCGAAATCGGCGGCGGCTACATCATCTGAGGAGATCTCCATGCTCGACCACATCTTTCTGACTGTCAGCGATACCGCACGCTCAACTTCTTTTTATGAGCGGGTCCTGCCAGTCCTCGGAATCACCGTCCGCCACGATTACGATGGCAGCGAGGGCCCGGCTGGGCATCCCGACCTTAAGGGCTTCGGCGCAGGTGGCAAAGTTTTCTTCTGGCTGCGGCAGGGCTCCCCTGCACCCGGCGCAGTGCATGTCGGCTTTGCCGCCACCTCCGAAGCCATGGTGCGCGCGGCCCACGCCGAGGCGCTCGCTGCAGGGGCGGCTGAAATCCATACTCCTGGCCCACAACTCCACTACGATCCGCGCTACTACGCGGCGCAAGTGCGCGACCCAGACGGCTACAGCCTCGAGTTCGTCTACAAGAGCTGGCAGCATGAGGATTAATGCGATGAAATCCGGGATGCAGGAGACTGCCACCGCATTGATCGCGGCCACCAATGCCTTCGACGTGGATACGGCCCTGGCGCTGTTCGCCATCGATACGATGATCGACGATCCGTCGACAGGCCACAGGTTCGAGGGCCGCGCAGGCGTTCGTGACTACGTTGAACGATTTTTCGTCGGATATCACACTGTAACCCGCATCCTCTCTCTCGAAGAGATGGGCGCGAACCGTGCCCGGCTGCGTGTCGATTTCACGGGGGGTTTCGGCCACGAGATCGGGCACCTCGACCTGACGATCGACGCCGCCGGGCTGATCACGCGCATAGATGCAGACCTCGAATAGACCCTAGGAAACCATAATGACCAACCTCATGATCTACGGAGCCGCCGGCTATACTGGCGCCATGGTGGCAGAGCATGCCGCCTCGTCGGGCCACGGCCTTTTGCTTGCTGGACGTGAAAAAGACCGAATGAGGCTTCAAGCGCTGGCCGAGCGTTACGGTGCGGACATCAGGCTGTTCTCGCTGGACGATCCGGATGCCGTCGCGGCGGGCCTCGATGGCGTTTCAGTGGTGCTGAATGCCGCTGGGCCCTTCGGTAATACGGCCAAGCCCCTTATGTCGGCCGCGATCAGCGCCGGAGTACATTACCTCGATTTTTCGGCCGAACTCGACACATATCGCGAAGCTTTGGCGCTTGATAATACCGCCCGAGAAGCCGATGTCATGCTCCTGCCGGGCAGCGGCGGAAGCGTCGCCATGCTGGGAAGCCTCGCGGGACATGCCGTTGCGCGGGTCACGGCTCCACAGAAGATCAGCATCGCGCTGCATGTAGCAGGATCAATGTCGAGAGGTTCGGCGATCAGTGCAAGTCAGGGCATCGCACCGGCAACATTGCATCTTGTTCAGGGTGAATTTGTCAAACGCAGCCCGGAAGATGTGCGCGAGTTTGATTTCGGCTCCGGGCCGCTGTCATCCTTTCCGGTGACGCTGCCCGACCTGCTGACCATCCACCATGCGACCAGCGTGCCCGACGTTGAAACTTTCGTCCACGTCACAGCCGGCTCATTTCCGACAGGCGAGGTGCAGGATCTGCCCGTGGGGCCCAGTGTCGAGGAGCGTATAGAGAGCCGGTATCATGCGTCGGTCGAAGTCATCGCCGCGGACGGCACGGTGGTGCGCTCGGCGCTCGATACGGTGAACAGATACACCTTCACAGCATTGGCAGCAGCGGAAGCGGCCCGGCGTGTACTTGAAGGTGAGGTTCGGGTCGGCTTCCAGACACCCAGCGGGCTGTTCGGTCATGGCTTTGCCGTGACCATCGCCGATACGCGGATCGTGGATGTCGAATAGCGGCGTCAACCGGCATGGCGGAGCAAACCTTGTCTTTAAGGCCGCCCCGTCGCATTTGTATCATCATCTCCGATGTTATTCCGTCTGACAGACGGCCTCGATATTGTTGCCATCAGGGTCCAGCACATAAGCTGCGTAATATCGTGCGTGGTAGCGTTCGCGAATGCCCGGCCCGCCATTCTCTGTACCGCCATTGGCGAGCGCCGCGACATGAAATGCCCGCACCCCATCATGGGTGTCTGCGGTCAGGGCGACATGGATCGGGCACCTCGCTTCCTTCTGCTCATGAACCCAAAGGCTGGGGTAGCCATTCCTGCCAAACCCGTGTCTTGCGCCGCCATGTGCGGTGCGCGTCGGCTCAATGCTGCGGACCAGCGAAAGACCTAGTGGCTTCAGAACAGCTTCATAGAAGTGCCGCGACCGCTCTGCGTCAGCGACGGGGAACTCCACGTGGTTGATGATGTTCTTGGACATGGTCGGCACCCCTTTCAGGTCTGTGAAGCGCCACCATCGGCGAACATCTCGATACCGTTGACGTAGCTGGCGGCATCGCTGGCAAGGAAGGCGGCCACTTCCGCGATTTCCTCGGGCTCCCCAATGCGGCCTATCGGGCTCTTTTCTGTGAGAAAGGCAAGAGCCTCTGCCGCGTGCTCGCCAAAGGCATTACGCAACGACTGCGTATTCGTCGGGCCTGGGCTGACGATGTTGATACGGATGCCAGTGCCCTTGAGGTCACTGACCCAGCTTCTCATCAGGTTGCGTACGGCCGCCTTGGTGGCGCCATAGATGCTCATGGTAGGGCCGGGGTCGATCGAGGATGTCGAACCGACGATGACGATGGAAGCTCCCGCCTTCATCAGCGGCAGTGCGCCCTGCACGGTGAAGACGATCCCTTTCACGTTTGTGTTGAACTGCCGATCGTAGTCTGCCTCGGTGATCTTTCCGAGTGGGGCGTGCAGTCCAAGTCCGGCATTGGCGACGAGGGTATGGATCTGACCGAAGCTGTTGCCAATCTCGGCGTACAATGCCTCCAGGCTGGCGGGGCTGGAAACATCGGCGGTGAGGCCTGCCGCATCACCGTCCAGTTCCTGTACGGCGCGATCAAGTGCATCCTTTTGGCGCCCCGTGATGATGACGCGCATGCCCTGCGTCGCCAGCCTGCGGGCAATGGCAAAGCCAATTCCACTGCTTCCGCCTGTTACGACGGCAATCTTTCTGTCTGTTCTGCTCACGGGGTTATTCCTTGTATGTATCCCCTATAATAGTGACCACTACAAGCAAAGATCAAGGGGCCTTGAGCAATACTGTAGCGATTGCTATTGAGGCGTCAGATAAGAGGAAACAATGCCGGACACTAGGAGGCAGCGCCGTCCCAGGCGGGAGTTTGATCGCGACGCGGGCGTTGCGAAAGCCCAGGCATTGTTTCACGCCCGGGGCTACGATGGCGTCGGCGTCGCAGCCCTGACCGAGGCCCTGGATATCAACCCACCCAGTCTCTACACCGCTTATGGCAGTAAGCTGGGGCTCTTCGAGCGCGCCATGGAGCGCTACGTCAGCGAACAGGCTCTCCCGCTCGGGGATGTCTTTCGTGAAGGCAGACCGCTGGGCGAGGCCATCGCGCAACTCTTCGCCGCAGCCGCAGATCAGTACAGTCGGAATTCGGCCTGTCCAGGCTGCTTGGTCACAGAAGGCGCGCGGGCAGCAGACCCGGATGCGCGGGCGGCCGCCCTGAAGGTTGCGCAGCAGATGACACAGGCTATCAATGCCGCGATCGCACTACGCTCCCCAGATATGGCGGACAGGCTGACCGATTTTGTTGTGACCACCTTGCGCGGTTTTTCGGCCGCGGCTTATGCGGGCCTTGCACCCGAGAGGCTGAAGCGCGTCGCAGAGCTCTCGGGTGAGCTGCTAATCAAAGAATTGGACAGAGCTTGACTGGAAGGTTGGGCAACCGCGCGCGCCGCTTCATGAGGCTTCGTCGCGGCAGCAGGCAGGCCATGGCGCCTATCGGTGCCTCACTCTCTTGACCTTGGCACTCCGGTATTCGGCGGTGGCATGTGTCAGGCTCGCACGCGTTTCCAGCAAGAACACCGTCACGGCTTTCTGCATAGGCAGCAGGCCTTTTCCCAAAAGCATCGTGACATAGAAACCGTGCCGCCACCGAACATGCCTAAGCACTCCACCTACTCCAGGATCATGGGACCGGGTCGAAACGCGTCGGCGTAGCAATGACGCTGCTGCACTGAGTAGGATAACCACGTGGTTCGCGCAGCGGCAGCTTATGCTGCTCGTTATCGTTCACCGCTCCGGTGACGACGCGCTTCGGCGTGCCAGCATGGGAGTCCACCGCGTGGATGGTGCGTTTGAATGTCATGTTCTCGCCTTTCGCGCTGCCATCCCGCAGGATCACTCGGCCCGGGTGACCTTTTCGGCAATGTAGCTGGCTGTCATCAGGTCCAGATGTGCCCCGCCGCCGTTCTTGAAGAGGGTGATCTCATCCACTGACTGACGCCCTTTTGCGCTGCCGGAGACGAGATCGTAAAAATCGCCCCGCACGGCCTCTTCGGTGATGACGCCATTCGCGATCAGGATCATCAGCTCGCCGATGTGGTGGATTGTGGTGTCGCGACTGTCGACAAACAGCGACGCCGATGAGATCAGCGCATCGTCCGCTTCGCGCATGTCGGCCTTGAAGGCACCGATCAGGTCCACATGGGTGCCGGGGGTGATCCATTCGGCATTAAGAACGGGCTCACGCGCCATGGTCGCGGCCGAGATTATGTCGGCCTTTGCTGCCGCAGTGGGCAGATCGGCCACCGCCGAGATCTCGATGCCGGGCAAAGTGACCGCGTTGGTCAAGGCTTCTGCCTGTTCGGTGCGGCGGGCCCAGATGTTGATGGTCCTGATCGACGGGAAGACGGCCGTGTAGGCATCGATCAGGCTGCGGGCAACGGTTCCGGCTCCGACGATCAACAGCGTCTCGCAGTCCGGCCGCGCCAGATAGGTCGCGCCCAGCACGGAGTCCACGGCGGTCTTGAGTTCGGTCACGATCCTACTGTCAATGATCGCGGCAAGTTGCCCGTGCTCAGGTTCGAACATGAACATCGCGCCCTGGATCGTGGGCAGGCCGGCGGCCGGGTTGGCGCCGAAAACCGTCACCGATTTCACGCCGAAGCCGAGCCCCTCGATGAAGGCCCCCCGGCTAAGCAACGACCCCTCGGACGGGCCGAGGAAGATGTCACCGACTTGCGCTTTCGGAAGGGCGTGACCCTCGCGCAGCGCAGCGACCGCCTCGGGCCATGTGACCAGCGGTGCGGCGTCTTCGTATTTGATCGTGCGGGGGGTGATCATGGATCTTCTCCTGAGAATTGGTCTGTTTTTGCGATGTCAGATCGGGTCCAGCCATGAGGCAGTGGACGAAACTTCTTGAAGCTCGGTCGCGCCGTTTGTCAGGGCCTGCGCAATCAGGGCACCGCAGCCAGCGGCCATGGTCCACCCCAGTTGGCCGTGGCCTGCGTTGATCCAGAGGTTGTCACATTTGCGCACACGGCCAAGGTAGGGCGGACCGGCGGGGGTGCTGGGGCGCTGGCCGGTCCAGAATTGGGCGCTGTCAGGGTCGACCGCTTTGCCGAACAGCCGCGCAACGTAGTCGCGCAAGGCGTCAAGCCGAGCCTCGGGCAGGGACAGATCATGGCTACCCGCGAACTCCGCAAACGCCGTGACACGGAGCCGACCGTCGTACCTTGCTACGGCCAGCAGCTCGGTTTCATCGACGAAGGGCAAGCGCGGGATGCGCGACGGGTCGAGGATGGTCCAGGTTCCGGAATATCCTTTGACCGGATAGATATGCGGCGCAAAGCCAAGGGCGCGCGTGAGATTGGACGTTTCCACGCCGGTGGCCAGAACGACAGCATCCGCCTTGACCTCGCCCTGATCGGTTTCGACACCGGTGATCGTGCCGCCATGCCGGGTAAAGCCTGTCACCCGGGTGTCAAACCGAAACGTCACGGCATGGTCGCGCGCCAGCACCTCGGCGGCCTGGCACGTAAACTGGTGACAATCGCCAACCGAGTCGATCGGGCTGTAAATACCCCCGGCAAGTTTGTCCGCAGCGAGGGCCAAGGCCGGTTCGCGTTCGATCAAGGACGCGCGATCCAGCACCACCATCCCGCCGTGTAGGTCAGCGTTGCCGCCTCGAACAGACGCCGCGTGTTCGCGGAACTGGTCCTCGTTCTGAAACAGGTAGAGCCCGCCTTCATGACGCACCAGATCATCCAACCCAAGCCGAATTGCCAAATCTCGGGTCACCTCGCGGCTCATCCGGCTGAGCCGTTGCAGCTTGTACGTGTTGCGGGCATGAGCCGAGGCGGTGCAGTGACACAGGAAGCGTGCGCCCCACGACCACAACGCAGGGTCCGCATATTTGGTCACCCGCACGCCAGGTTCGCGATGGGCTATGGCGCGCAGCATTGACCCGATAGCCGACGGCCCAGCCCATGCCGAAGCATGTCCTACGGCGAGAATACCCGCATTCGCACGGCTGCAGACCTCGGCCGGGCCGGTGGAGGCATCAACGACCGTCACGCGATGCCCCTGCAACGCAAGCGCCGCAGCACTGGCGACGCCGACGACACCGGCGCCGACGATGACCACATTCCGCCCTTTCATCTTTGGCCGCCCGGAGCGTAGATCCACAGGACGGACGCCGCGCCATGTGGCGCCACGACGGCATGTGGCGTCGTGCTATCAAAGGCTATCGATTCGCCCTCCTCCAGCAGATGTGGGCGACGGGAACCAAGGTGAACGGCAATGCAGCCGCTTTGTACGACGATCTGTTCGAATCCTCGATGGCTGTGCATCTCGCCGAACGAGGCGAGCGATTGGCACAATATCCGGGTGCGCAGTGTCACGAAGGGAGCGGCCCCGTCAGTATGTCCCAACACCTCGTAGTGATACTGAGCGGTCTGCAAAGTCCGCACAACGCCCGTCAGCAAACCACCCTGTGCCACATCGCGCCCACTCATCAGACCGGTGATCGTCAGGCCAAGCGCATCGCAAATTCGGACGACAACTTCGAAAGTAGGGGACATGCGCCCATTCTCGATCCTCGACAGGGAAGCCGCCGACACAGCGGCCGCGTCGGACAGGCTAGTCAACGACATGGCCTGCGTCTTTCGAGTTCGGCGTAGCACTGCGCCAAGCGGTTCGGGCTGTGACGCAGGACGGTCAAGTTTCGGGATCAGCAGATCGGCATCCATGTCTCTCTACCTTCCGGGCCTTGGGTCAAGGGAATAAAAATTTGCATATATGCAAAAATTCTAAAGGGAAAGCCATATTCCGGAGTCAGGCCACCGCGATACTATGTGCCTTGCGATATTCCGATGGAGTGAAGCCACGCTCGGATTTCGCTTGCTTTTCGGCTCTGCGCCAGCCCGCCAGCAAGCCTGATCGGCACGACCTTCAATGGACGTGTCGAGGAGGTAGCGAAAATTGGGGAGTACATTGGCGGGTGAGCGCGCGTGATCGGACAGAATACGATCTTCAAGGATGAATGCGATCAGCTGATCAATGGGTTTCAACTGACCTGAGCACGAGGTGTATGCCGCGTTTCTGGAAAGCGGGCGCACCGGAACCGGACTTTCCTTTTAGGGACGCTCTGCACACTCGGCAGGAAAGTGCGTGCTGAACAACCACTTAAAGGATGTGCTGTGGTATCGTGAAAACGGTAGATGGAAACCGTGCTGTGAGATCGCAGGTTTTGGGCAGTGCTGCACTCGAAATCATTGCACTTTGTCGAGATTAGCGGTCACGGCAAAGCGTTTCCGGGCACGCTGATCAACTCGGAGCCTAGTACGCAGGTCTTTGCGGCCCGCAAAGTTGAACCAGAGCTCCCAGCGCCGCCATTCTTGCGCTGGTCCTGCTCCACAAGATGCCCGTCTGCCGGACGTACTCCGAGGACAAAGGCCTTTTTGAAAGCTTCAGCCCCTCCGGCCAGGGCGGTGCCCATTCGGGCACGATCGAAATACCCAGTCCACGATCCACGAGGGCGGCTATAGCGTCCAAGGCGTCCAACTCCAGCCATTCCTGAACCCGCAGGTTCTGGCTGCGCAGAAACTGATCCACAATCTGGCCACCCCATTGGTTGCGATCATAGCGAATGAAGCGATAGCGGGAGAGCAGCACTGGAAGTTCCGCGCCAGGCATGTTGGCCGGGCCGATCAGGATCAGGGGCTCGTCGCGAATCATGGCCCAGTCCACGATCTTCGGGAGGGCAAAGGTGGGCTTGACGATCAGGGCAGCGTCAAGTTCGCCGCGCGTCACTTGGTGATAGAGCTCAAGGGAGGAACCCGGCTGAACGAAGTATTCGATGTTCGGCCATTGCGCGCTCAGATCCGCGATCAGGCCGGGAAGGATGCCGGTCATGGCGCTGGCGGTCGCGCCGAGACGAAGCTGGCCGGCGGGAACGCCCCGCGCAGCCACGGCCCTGAGATCCCTGGCACTCTGGACTAGGGTTTGGGCACTTTCGAGGATCGCAAGGCCCTCTTCCGTGGGCCGCACGGTTCGTCCGGCGCGGGCGACAAGCGGGTGGCCGAGGTCGGCTTCAAGAGCGAGCAGGCGCTGTGAGACCGCAGCAGGCGTGAGGTTCAGCCGCCGGGCGGCCTCGGCAATGGAGCCGCACTCTGCCACCATGATGAAACTCTGCAGGAAACGTGTGTCCATAAGATAGTTTTTCTATCATTTAAAGACAGAAACGCCAGTTTTACTTTTGTAACGGCGAGGCACTAGGCTCGGCGAGAACACTTCAAAGCCGATGAGGGCGAGAAATGAGCATCACCGCAAAATTCGAAAAGCTGGGCGTGGACGCAGCCCCGGGACAGGAAGTTCGCCTCGGTGCCGTTGCCGGCGCGCGGATGATCGGCGAGCCTCTGTCCGGCCACCCGGTGGATTTCTCCCACGGGGATGTCGATGCCCATAAACCTGCGCCAGGCGCTTTCGAGGCCTTCGAGGCGGGCGTTCAAGCGGGTGGGGCACAAGCCTATACCGAGTATCGTGGGGCGATGGCGATCCGCGAGACACTGGCCGAACAGCTGGCGGCCTTCACTGGCGCGCCGGTCGATGCGCGCGACAGGATGATCGTGACGCCGGGTACGCAGGGCGCGCTGTTCCTCGCCGTAGCCACCACGGTCGCACGCGGCGACAAAGTTGCAATCGTGCAGCCGGACTATTTTGCCAACCGCAAGCTGGTGGATTTCTTCGAGGGTGAGATGGTGCCAGTGCAGATGCACTACGCCGAAGCCAAGTCGGGCGCAGGGCTGGACTTAACGACTCTCGAAGAGGCGTTTCGGGCGGGGGCGAAGGTGTTTCTTTTTTCCAACCCGAACAACCCGGCGGGCGTGGTCTACTCAGCTGACGAGATCGGCCGCATCGCCGCGCTGGCGGGGCGCTACGGGGCGACGGTGATCGTGGACCAGCTCTATTCGCGCTTGCGTTATGCGGGGTATGACTACACCCACCTGCGGGCGCAGAAGATCGACGCAGACAACGTGGTGACGATTATGGGCCCGTCCAAGACTGAGTCGCTCAGCGGCTATCGGCTGGGCGTGGCCTTTGGCGCAGCGGCTGTGATCGAGCGGATGGAAAAGTTGCAGGCAATCGTGTCCTTGCGTGCGCCCGGCTACTGCCAGGCGGTGCTGAACACATGGTTTGCCGAGCCGGAGGGCTGGATGGCCGCGCGGATCGCGGCGCACCAGGCGATCCGGGATGACCTCGTGGCGCTGTTCCGCGACATCGACGGCTGCAGCGTGCGGGAGCCTGGGGCGGGAAGTTACCTGTTTCCGGAGTTGCCCGAGCTTTCAATTGCGCCGGGGGATTTCGTGACCGCCCTGCGGGAGCAGGCAGGGGTGACGGTCACGCCAGGGACCGAGTTCAGCCCGCACAGTGGCCGCAGCGTCAGGCTCAACTTCTCACAGGATCACGCGGCTTCGGTGGCGGCGGTAAAGCGGCTGGCAGTGCTGGTTGAGCGGTACCGGGTATGAGCGGCGGGCCCAGTCCGCAAGGCGATTACGTGGCCGCCAAACGCCACGGCGGACTGATCTACACCGCGGGGATGACGCCGCGCGAGAGCGGGCGGATGATGTTCGAGGGGCCGGTTCACTCGGGCGAGATTGAGGCGCATCGCGAGGCGGTACGACTGGCCTGCGCCAATGCGCTGCGAGCGGCGGAAGACCGCCTGGAGGTGGGCGAGGAGATCGCCGCCGTGCTGACGATGACGGTCTATGTCTGGGCCGAAGAGGGCTTTGGCGCGCACAGCAAGGTGGCCGATTTCGCTTCGGCCTACCTGCGGGAACAGCTCGGCGACCGGGGTATTTGCAGCCGCTGCGCCATCGGCGTGGCCGGTCTTCCGGGCAATGCACCGGTGGAGATCCAGTTGGTTGCGGCTCTCTGAAACACTCACCAAACGAACAACCAAGGAGGGGCACATGTCCGAGTTTGTGCTGACCGTAACCTGCGCGTCAAAACGTGGCATCGTTGCTGCGGTTTCGGGATATCTTTCCGATCATGGGTGCAACATTACCGACAGCTCGCAGTTCGACGACCGCGAAACCGGAAATTTCTTCATCAGGGTGCGGTTCAATTCCGAAACTGGTGCCCGTCTGGATGATCTCCGCAACGGTTTCACAGAGGTGGCCGCTGCTATTGGCATGACCTTCAACTTCAGTGAAGTGGCAGACAAGATGAAGGTGATCATCATGGTCTCCCGCTTCGGACATTGTTTGAACGATCTGCTCTATCGCTGGCGGATCGGGGCGCTGCCGGTGGAGATCGTTGCCGTCATCTCCAACCATCTGGATTATCAGAAGGTAGTGGTGAACCACGACATCCCGTTCCACCACATCAAGGTGACGAAAGAGAATAAGCCGCAGGCCGAGCAGCGGATCATGGACGTGGTGGAGGATACCGGCGCCGAGCTGGTGGTGCTGGCGCGCTACATGCAGGTTTTGAGCGACCAGATGTGCCAAAAGATGGCGGGGCGGATCATCAACATCCACCATTCCTTCCTGCCCAGCTTCAAGGGCGCGAACCCCTACAAGCAGGCTTTCGATCGCGGCGTGAAACTGATCGGCGCGACGGCGCATTTCGTGACCGCCGACCTCGACGAGGGGCCAATTATCGAGCAGGACACGGTGCGGGTGACCCATGCGCAGGACTCCACTGACTATGTCAGCCTCGGCCGAGATGTGGAGGCGCAGGTGTTGGCGCGGGCAATTCATGCCTACGTCCAACGGCGGATTTTCCTCAACGGTGGGAAAACGGTCGTCTTCCCAGCGTCTCCGGGCGCGATGGCATCCGATCGAATGGGGTAGAGCCCTCGCTCGTCGGACCGGTTGGTTTTTCTGTTATGGTGTCTCCGGGCGTCGAATTTAGGAATCTGGGGAGTAGAAGTTGATCCAGGATTTCCGAGGAAAGAACGTGTTAATCACCGGTGGTGCCGGTGGCATCGGGATCGAGACGGCGTCTGCCTTCGCGAAGGCAGAAGCAAGCGTCTGGATTATGGATCGCACGCGCGAGGCGCTGGACGCGGCGATGGAGCGGCTTTCTCCACACGGGAAGGTCATGACGCTCAAAGCCGATGTGACTGACCGGACTGCACTGGAGGCTGCCTTTGAAGTGGTTGCCCGCGAGGGAGGAACCGATATCCTTATCACCACGGCGGCCATAGTGAAGACTGGGCCTATCCTCGACTTCGATCCGGACGACTGGCGCCGGATCCTGGAGGTCAACCTCACCGGCACATTGAACTGTTGTCAGTTCGCCGGACGGCAGATGCTGAAAAAAGGCTGGGGGCGGATCATCACTGTCAGTTCCGTTAATGGTCAGATCGCCAACACGGGTCGGGGCGCCTATTCCTGCACGAAAGGGGGTGTGGACATGCTGACGCGACTCTTGGCTGCGGAACTGGGCGACAAGGGGACAACCGGGAATGCGGTGGCTCCGGTGCCGGTGGACACGCCGATGGTGCTTGACGAAGGATCGTCCGGCCTGGGCGGCACAGATCCCGGCAAGACGCTATGCCAAACCCGAGGAGGTCGCCGCGGCGATTCAGTTTCTGGCCTCGGAGGATGCGGGGTATGTCAACGGGCACGTTCTGAACGTTGACGGAGGGTTCATGGCGTCGGGTGTTCTGATCCGCTGAAGGCGGCGCGACCTGAACCAGATCAGTGCGCGCTGTTCTTGCCGTTGCCCGGCAGTTGTGACAGATCCCAGCTGTCCAGCGTGAGGTCTTCCTGCGCGATGAAATCGGCGGTCTGGCCGAACAGCACTTCGATCACTCGCTTCTTTGTCAGTTGGAAGTGCTCCACGGCAGTTGCATCGGCTGCGGCGACGTCTTGGGCCTCGATTGCCTCGTAAATGCAGCGGTGCTGGCGGATGGTCTCGGCGAGGTGGTCCGATAGGTCGGTGGTTTCCGGGCTCCGGCCCGACAATTCGACCTTGCTGAAACTGGCGCGCGACAGGCGGATTGTTCCGAGCAGGGCCTGCTCGTAGAAATCCGAGATGTAGCGGTTGTCAGCGGCGGTTGCGATGGCCTTGTGGAAGGCGGCGTTGACCTCTGAGCGCTCCACCCCATTGCCGGTGGAGGCAAGGTCCTCGAACCGTTCCATCTCGTCCGAGATGGCTTTCAAGTCTCGCGTGGTGCGGTTTAGCGCTGCCTGCCGATGAACGAGGCGGCTTGAAATCAGAAGCGCGTCGTAGAGTTTGGGGATGTCGTCAAAATCAAGTGGAGCGACTTTGGCCTTTCGGCCTTCGCGCACCACGAGTCCGTCCGCAATGAGCTGGATGATGGCTTCGCGGATGGGCGTGCGCGACACCTTCAGGCGATCGCCGAGTTCGGCCTCGTCTAGCAGAACGCCGGGCCGTAGGTCCAGCCGCAGGATGGCATCCCGCAGCGTGCGGGCGACCTTGGCACCATCGCGTTCTGACATGCGCTTGTCTCCTGTCCTGCCGAACTTCATGACAGCGTTAGGGTGCAACTTGGGTCGTGTCCAGCACAGCGGCCTGCGGTGGAGCGAGAACATCCGTCCAGGTTCCGCCGTCGCGGGCAGATTTTCCGATGGCTTCCATGGCTGCCACGCCAGCGAGCGCCTGCATACGGGTCACGGGGTAGGGCGCGCCGCCACGGATGGCCGATGAAAAATTCGCGAGTTCTGCGGCCAGCGTGTCGATTACCTCAAAGCTGGCCTCGCATGGGGCGCCGGTGAGTGCGGAAGTGATCAGGCGGGTCTGGTCGGGCATCTGTGCCCATCCTTTCGAACCAAAGGCATGGAGCCGCCAGAACGGGCCAGTGGCCATCAGGGTCGAGAGGATGCCGGTTGCACCGGAGGCGAAATCGAGGTGCACGGTTGTTGTGTCATCGAGCTGGCTTGTCACGGCGAGGCGGCGACTGAGGACCGAAACGCGCGCGACCGGGCCCAAGAGTGCGATCATTGCATCCAGAACGTGGATGCCCATGGCCGCCATTCCGCCCGCCGGGTTTTCCTCGGAGGAGCCGCGCCACATATCATTGCTGTAGTCGTAGCCAAATGGTCCGCAGAAGCTGCTCTCGACGTGGAGCGGCCTGCCGATGTCGCCGCACTCCACCATCGTTGCAAGGCGCTGGAAGGCGGGCAACTGGCGGCGGTTGAACCCGACGGCGAGTTGCACACCCGCCGCTTCGCAGGCATCGAAGGCCGTGGCTGCGTCGCTGACGGTGAGGGCCAGTGGCTTCTCTACGAAAACGTGCCGTCCGGCGGCAGCTGCGATCCGCACCTGGGCGGCGTGCTGGCTGTGCGGGGTGGCCAGAACCACCGCGTCAACTTCTTTAAGTAGGATGTTCAGGTCAGGCTGCAGGACGAGGTCATGTCGGGTGCAGAATTTGGCGGCCTTGTCGGGATTCCGGGTGGTGGCATGGGTAAAGCGAAGCGGCCCGCCGCGCGCCGCTTCGACGAGGTTGCGCCCCCAGCGGCCCAGCCCGACGATGGCTGCGGTGACGGCTGCCCCGTTCACAGTCTCGCTCCCCCGTCGATCACGACGTGGCTGCCTGTCATGTAGGCCGAGGCATCGGATGCGAGATAGACTGCCAGTTCGGCGATCTCGGCAGGCGTGCCCATCCGCCCGACAGGCTGGCACGACGAGAAGGCGGCGCGCGCGGCATGCGGATCTTCCATAGCTTTGATGCGCTGTGTCATCGAGGGGGTCTCCACCCCCGACGGACAGATGGCGTTGCAGCGTATGCCCACGCTTGCATAATCCAACGCAGCTGAGCTTGTCATGCCGAGTACCGCCGCCTTGGTGGCCCCGTACGCAAAGCGCTGTGGCGCTCCGCCGATGGAGGAGATGACCGACGCCATGTTGATGATCGCGCCGCCGCCTCCTGCTTTCATCAAGGGTACTGCGGCCTGCATCATCAAGAATACCGAGGTGACGTTTACCGAGAGCGCGCGCTCCCAGTCGGCCATAGAGCACTCTGTCAGCGTGCCGACGGTGACGATGCCCGCACAGTTGAACTGCACGTCAAGCCGGGGCAGGGCGGTGTGGAATGCCGCCACTGCCTTTGGGTCGGTGATGTCGAGGGTGTGAGGCGTGATGCCTTGGGCTTCAGCGGCCAAGCTTGCCAGCCCTAAGGCGTCGCGGTCGAGCGCGTGCACTTCGGCGCCCTCCATGGCGTAGGCTAGGGCTGTTTCGCGCCCGATGCCTGCGGCAGCGCCAGAGACAATGCAGAGCTTTCCGTCGAGACGGGAGTGAGACATCAAGGACATCCTATTTGGAGTAGAGCTGATCGGGCAGCCAGAGCACGATCTCTGGCCAAACGGTGATGCAGAGCACGCCCACGCACATCAACAGGAAGAAGGGCGAGGCCGCCACGATGATGCGAGTAATGCTGGTGCGGGTGAGATCTTGCAGAATGAAGAGGTTGAAGCCAATCGGTGGCGTGATCTGGGCCAGTTCGATCATCAAGATGAGGAAGATGCCGAACCAGATCGGGTCGAAGCCGGCAGCCATGATGAGCGGCAGTGTGATTGGCAAGCTCATCACTGTCATCGACACCCCTTCGAGGAACATTCCCAGCACGATGTAGAGCAGCGTCAGCAGGGCGATCAGGGCGAAGGGGGAGAGGTCGAACTGGGAGATGGCGGCGGAGATGTCTTGCGGAACATGCATGAAGCCCATCGCGGTGGACATGAAGGCGGCCGAGATCATGATCGCGCTGATCATGCAGCTCGTGTGCACTGAGGCAAACAGGCTTTCGCGGAAGACCTTGCGGTTCATCTGGCCGGTAACGGCGGTGTAGGCCATGGTTACGCCCACCCCGACGGCGGCGGTTTCGGACGGTGTCGCAATGCCAGAATAGATGGCCCCAAGCACCAGCGTGATGAGGAGGCCAATCGGCATCAGGTCCACGACGCCGCGCAACATGTCGCCCGCAGTCGGGCGCTCCCCTTCGGCGGGGGCGACGCTCGGAAAAAGGAGGCTGACAATCATGATATAGGTCGAGTAGAAACCAGCGATCATGATGCCCGGCAAGATACCCGCCGCGAATAGCCGCGCGATGGAGACCTCGGCGATGACGCCGTAGACGATCATGATGATCGAGGGCGGGATGAGCAGCCCGAGGCTGCCAGCGCCTGCCAGCGAGCCATAGGTCAGCGCCTTCTGGTAGCCGCGCCGCTCAAGCTCGGGAACGGTGATCTTTCCGACGGTCGCCGTGGTAGCCGCGCTGGAGCCGCAGATCGCGGCGAAGATCGCTGAACCGGCGATGTTGGTATGCAGCAAGCGGCCCGGGAGATGGTAGGTCAGCGGCGAGAGACCACGGAATAGGCGGGTTGAGATGTCCGTTCGCAGAATAATCTCGCCCATCCAGACGAACATGGGGATCGCCGACAGCTCCCACCCTGTGGAACTGCGGATCATGATCGGTCCGAGGATTGTACCGATCCGGGCGAGTGGCATGTCGATGAACACGGCCAGACCAACGATGCTCACCAGCAGTAGACCCGAGAAAACCCATACTCCCAGACCGAGGAAAAGGATGATGAGGCCGAGCACCCCGGCGGCGACATATAGGCTTTCCATCGGTCAGTCTCCTTCGACCGCGTCATCGGGCACGCCATCAAAGAGGGCGTCCAGTGCACTGGAGAAGATTTGCAGGAGCAGGAAGACCAGACCGGTGAAGATGGCGGCGTCGATATACCAGGTTGGCGTTTCCATCAGGGTCGGGCTCACCGAGCCGCGGGTGAAGTCGCGGCTGAGAATGGCCCAGATGTTATTTGCGACGAAGGCGAATATGGCGAACGTGACGGTCAAGCAGAACAGCTCCACGGTGACGGCTAATTTCGGGCCCGGCAGGGCGCGGATCAGGCTGACGCGGACGTGCTTTCGCGACTTGAGAGTGTGGGCAATCGAGAGATAGGTCATCGCACCCATCGCGTAGCCGGTGAATTCGCTCATAGAACTTGTGGAGCTGTTGAAGAAGCTGCGCAGGATGATCTCGAGGTTCACGTGGAGGACCATGTAGATCAGTAGCCCGGCGGAAACCCAGATCCCGACGTTCGAACAGCATTCCGATAGAGCAGTAACGCCGCGTCTAACCATGCAAGTCACTCCTTTTCCCTCGTGAATGGAAAGGGCACCCAAAGGTGCCCTCATTCGGTTCACTTGCCTTGCTTGCGGCGATACTCGTCGAGCAGGGCCTGGCCGGTTTCACCGGTCTTTTCGAGCCAGCCAGTATAGACAGCTTCGCCAGCCTCAACGAGCGCCGCGCGGAATTCAGGCGAGACGCTCTCGGTGATCTCGACACCGTTGGCCCGCATGTCCTCAAAGTTCTTCTCCACGCGCTTCCCGAGTTCGGCCCAGGCGACGTCGCTGGCGATCTGTGCGGCTTCCATCACGATCTGCTTCTGCTCATCGGTGAGGCTATCATAGACGTCCTTGTTCATGTGGGTCATGTTCAGCGCCATCGAGTAGTTCACCGCGGTGAAATTGCTCAAGAATTCCCAGAACTTGACGCTCACGCCGCCGTCGGCCGAGGTGAGAACGGCGTTGATCGCGCCGGAGGCGAGCTGCGGCACGGTGTCGGCCCAGCTGATCTGCACCGCATTAGCGCCGGCGTTGCTCATGGTTTGCACGCCGCTCGGATCCCATGCGCGGATCTTGAGCGCGGCCAGTTCTTCCTGCGTGGTGATCGGGTTGTTGGCCCAGATACCCGACGGCGGCCAGGGTGTGGCCCAGAGCAGCACCTGGTTGTGCTTTTCGAAGACCGCTTCGTATTCGGGTCGTGCCACCTCGAAGAGCAGCTTGGCGTCGGCATCGGAACCGGCGATGAAGGGCAGGGAGGAAAGTAGGAAGATCGGCTCGATCCCGGCGACAGCGCCCATCACGGTATCGGCTATCTGGATGGCACCATCGCCGACCGCGTCGAACTGATCGACCGACTTGTAGCCGATCGAACCGTCGTAATGCGCGGTGATCTTGATCGTACCACCCGAAAGCTCGTCGACGGCCTTGATGAAGGCTTCGTCGCCCACACCCATGATAGAGGACTGGCCGTATTCATTGGCCAGATCCCACGAAATCTCCTGCGCACTGGCTGGCAGTGCCGGTGCGCAGGCGAGCACTGTGGCGAGCAGGAACGCTGTTGCCTTCATATTCATAGTTTACTCTCCATTTTGTTGGTTGGGTTATTGGTCGTTGCGCGGGGTTAGGGGTAGTTTCGTTTGATGAAGCCTTCCGTGAACTTTCCGGACAACTGGTCTTCCTCAAGCGCAGCGGCGCTGCGTTCTGCGGGCGGGCCGTACCCGCCTGCACCGGGGGTCTCGATGACCACGCGGGAGGCGGGGGTGAGCTTGATCCCGGAGGCTTTGGGCGGCAGCGCACGGGGTTGGTCACCCTCGGTTTCGATGGCAAAGGAGCCGGTGCCGCCGGGCTGGCCGCCGAACACGCCCCAGGGCGCGTTGCGGAACCGCTCGCCGACACCGTTGAACTCGCAGATATGTCCCACGGGCCGCAGGATGCGCCGGATGCCCATGCCGCCCCGGTGCCGTCCGGCGCCGCCGCTGTCTTCTACCAGCGCGTAGCCTTCGACGCGCAGCGGATATTCCTGCTCGATGGCTTCGACCGGCAGGTTGGAGGTGTTGGTGATGTTCACTTGCACCCCGTCTTTGCCGTCGTGGGTCGCCCGCGCGCCCATGCCGCCGCCCAGGGTTTCGAGGTAAACGTATTGCTTGCCGTTGCGCGGGTCGATCCCGGCGAAGACGGCGGAGGTGTTGGCGCCGTTTGTGGCGCCGATCACACGGTCGGGTAGAGCCTCGGCAAGTGCGCCGATCACCACGTCGACGATGCGTTGGCAGGTGTTGGCCCGCATGGCGACGGCGGCCGGAAAGACGCAGTTGACGAGCGTGCCCTCAGGCGCGGTGATCTCGATGGCGTCGAAGATGCCGTGGTTGTTGGGGACCTCAGGGTCGAGCAGCGCCTTGAGCGCAAAGCAGACTGCCGACTGGGTGGCGTTGAAGGTGCAATTGAAGTTGCCGACCATCTGCGGATCGGTGCCGGTGAAGTCGAAGGCAATTGCCTCGCCCGCCTTGCGGATCACCAGGTTGATAAGGATGTCCTCGGTGCCCGCCCCGTCGTCGTCCATGACATCGGAGAAGGCATATTGGCCGTCAGGCAGCGTTGCGATGGCCGCCTGCATCCGCATCCGCGTGCGCTCGATGATGTTGTCAAAGGTGCGGCTGAGGGCCGGAGCGCCGATGTTGGACATGATCTCCTCCACCCGGCGGCGGCCAAGGTGGGCGGCGGCGATCTGGGCGTTGAGATCGCCCAGCCGCTCTTCAGGTAGGCGCATGTTGAGCAGCAGGAGGCGCTGCATGTCCTCTACCAACTCGCCGCGGCGGTAGAGCCGGACGATGGGGATGCGCAAGCCTTCCTTGTAGATCTCGTCAAGCCCGCCCGTCATGGATCCGACCGCCGCTCCGCCGACGTCGGCGTGGTGAACGATGTTGGCGACGAAGCCGATGACGGTTTCGCCGTCGAAGATCGGTGCGGCGAGGTTGATGTCGGGCAGGTGGGTGCCACCGGCGACATGAGGATCGTTTCCGATGAAGATGTCGCCCGGCGCAAGCGTGTCGCCGTACTGGTCGAGGATGTAGGTCATCAGCCCGGCCATCGAGGCGAGGTGGATCGGCAGAGCATTCTCGGCCTGCACCACCAGCCGCCCGGACGCGTCGGCGATGGCGGTGGAGTGATCGTGCCGCTCCTTGATGTTGGTGGAGAAGGCACTGCGCATGATCGTCAGGAAGCATTCGTCGGCGACCGACTTCAGGCCGTTCCAGGTGATCTCCAGCTCAATCGGGTCGATCTCGGGTGCGGGGTAATCGATGTCATCAGGCATTGCCAAGCTCCATCAGCAGGTTGAGCGCCTTGTCGACCGTCACCGCGGCCCCGGGGGGCACCACTGTCGTCGAGTCGAGCTGGGTGATGATTGCGGGGCCATCGAGCCGGGTGCCGATGGGCAGGGTGGTGCGGTCGTAGATCGGCGTTTCGACCGGCGCTGCCTCCTCAAACCAGACCTGGGTGCGCTCGATCGGTGCGCCCAGGTTGGCAGGTCCGGCCAGGTCGGTGGCGCCTTGCACGAGTCGGGCGACACCCTTGGCGCGGATGTTGACGATCTCGATGGGCGCGTCGGGGTCGGCGTGGCCGTAGGCGCGCATGTGCTCGGCGAGGAAGGCTGCCTTGAGGGTCTCCACATTGCCCGGCTCTTTGGAGACCTCGACCGGCAGTTCGTAGTTCTGGCCGACGTAGCGCATGTCGAACGACAGGACGACGCGGCCCTCCTCGGCACCTTCGGCCTCAGTGTCCAGCCAGAAGCGTGCGTCCTGCGAGAGCTGCTCGACCACCTGTCGAATGCCGGAAACATCCCCGTCCAGCCGGGTACGAAGGGTGGCCACGAAGTTTTCCTGAAGCTCGGCCTCCAGGAGCCCGTCGGCGCAGAGAATGCCGGGTGCGCGGGGCACCAGGATGCGACGGATGCCGAGAGATTTGGCCACGTCGGCAGCGTGCAGCCCGCCCGCACCGCCGAAGGGCATGAGCGCGAATTCGCGGGGATCATGCCCCTTTTCGGTTGAGACGGCGCGGATGGCGCGGGTCATGTTGGAGGTAGCGATCCCGGCGATGCCGAGCGCGGCCTTGACCGGGGAGACCCCGAGCTTGGCGGCAATCTCGGTGATGACCGCCTCGGCCTTCGCCGGGTCGATGGTGAGGCCACCACCGGCAAGCGACAGCGGCAGGCGGCCGAGGTAGACGTTGGCATCGGTAACGGTCGGTTCGGTGCCGCCTTTGCTGTAACAGGCCGGGCCGGGCACGGCGCCCGCGCTCTCCGGCCCCACGCGCATCAGCCCGTCCGGGGCTACCTGCGCGATGGAACCGCCGCCCGCGCCGACGGTGTGGATGTCGACCATGGGCAGGCGGATGCGAAAGCCCGCGATTTCCCGGACATGGGCGATTTCCGTCTTGCCATCGCGGATGAGGCAAACGTCGGTTGAGGTGCCGCCAATATCCAGCGTGATGATGTTTCCGATACCGGAGGCCGCGCCTGCGGCAGTAGCCCCAACGGCGCCCGCGGCGGGGCCGGAGAGGGCGGTGCGCACCGGAAATTGCGCCGCCTTATCGACCGACATCAGCCCGCCGGAAGACTGGAAGATGCCGAAGCGCGCCCGCGGCGCGGCGCGGCCAACGGCGGCCTGAAGCCGGTCCATGTAGCGGCTGACCTCGGGCTGAAGGAAGGCGTTAATAAGGGCGGTGCTGAAGCGCTCATACTCCCGAAACTCTGGTTGTACCTCGGAAGAGACGGAGACGTAGAGGTCTGGCAGGGCCTGTTTGACGGCGCTTGCAATGCGCTGCTCATGATCGGGGTTGGCGAAGGAAAAGAGCAGGCAAATAGCGAGGCTCTGGATGTCGGGCAGTTCCGACAGTTCGTCCATGAGCCGCTCGATGGACGCGTCAGTGAGCTGGGTGAGCACTAAGCCATCGGGGCCGATGCGCTCCTCGATTTCGAGGCGCGACTGACGATCGGCGAGCGGTGGCGGGGCGTCGGCCTGGAGGTCGTAGATCGAGGGGCGCACCTGGCGGCCGATCTCCAGCAGGTCGCGGAAACCACGCGTCGTGACCACCCCGACCTTGGCGCCCTTGCGCTGGAGCAGGGCATTGGTTGCGACGGTTGTGCCATGGGCAAAGCGGCTCACGTCATCGCCCGAGATCCCGATCTTTTCCTGCAATTCGCGGAAGCCTTCGAGGATTGCCTCAGAAGGGTCATGCGGGGTGGACGGCCGTTTGTGGACGGCAAATGCGCCTGTGGCGGTGTTGCGGGCCGCGAAGTCAGTGAACGTCCCCCCGACATCGACCCCGATGATCCAGCCGCCCTTCGTTTCTTGATCAAACATGCGCCGAAAACTCTCTGGTTCTTGTTTCGAGTTTCAGCATCCAGTTTGGATACATAAAAGCAAGGGGCTTGTCGGAAATTCTAACTGACGTCGACCAAGCGCTTGAAAATCAGGCAAACTCGGTGGGATGTTCCGGGAAGATGCTGTGGGAAACAACACCGGTGAATCGGGACGCGGGGGGTGCATCGTGCCAGAAATGGACGCAGCGGGAGGCGTCGAGGTCGGCCGATTCGTCGGCTCGAGGGTCAGCGCCCGGAGCTGGATAGGCGTGCCGTCAGCCAGTCGGTGAAATATGTGGCGGCGCTACTGGTACGCCGCGCTGGATTACGCTGGAGCATCAACACATGGCCGAGGTCGACCGGAGCGGAGGCCGCCAGTTCATCCGCCGCGACAAGAGAGTGTGTGTAGGGCGCATAAACGACCGCGTGGCCAAGGCCCTGACTGGCGAGATGCATGGCGGTATCCGCGGTGTCGACGCGGCAGGGCGGCAGGGCGGTGGTCGGGGCATCCTCGGCGGCGGCGCGCCAGAGATCCCAAAGAGGAAACTTGCCCTGCACCTCGATCCGCCGCGGTGCGGGTGTGGCGCGCGTCGTCGCGACGCGCACTACAGGTGCAGGCGCTAGCCGGATGGCGTCTCTGGGCAGCAGGGCGTCTTCTGCAAAGCCTATGGACAGGTCGGCGAGGTCGAGGTTGGGGTCGGTCCAGATTGAGCTGTTCAGGCGCAGTCCGATGTCGGGGTGCGCGGCGGTGAACGCGGGCAGAAGCGGTGTGAGCCAGCGATTGAGAAAGGAAATCGGCGCCGAGACCGTCACCGCCTGCTCGGGCTTGCGCCCCGTCAGCCCGCGGGTGGCAGCGTCCATCACGTCGAGCGCTTGGGTAATGCCGGGCAGGTAGGCTGCCCCGGCGGAACTGAGCTCGAGCCCGTTGGCCTTGCGATGAAAGAGCGGCCGCCCGAAGTGCTGTTCGAGCCCCCGAATCCGTTGGGAGATCGCCGCCTGGGTACAGTTCAATTCTTCGCTGGCGCGGGTGAAGTTTAGGTGTCGAGCGGCGGCCTCAAAGGCTTGCAGATAGGTCAGGTGAGGAAGGTCGCGCATGGGATGCTCTTCGCTTGGATTTTGGAGGCATAACAGAACTGGTGCCTGACGGCAAAGATTGCTTTCTTGCGATATCGGGCGGGCTGGAGCTTCCTATGAGCTAACACAAGGAGCCAGCCAATGCCGTTCGAACTGCTCAGATACGGGTTGAGAAAGGGCCACAAGCCCTACCGGGACATTCCCGCCACGCCGGATCTGAAGCCGCATTACGATGTCGTCATCATCGGCGGCGGCGGTCATGGGCTGGCGGCGGCCTATTACCTGTCGAACAAGCATGGCATCCGCTCGGTCGCGGTGTTGGAAAAGGGCTACCTCGCCGGAGGAAACACCGCGCGCAACACCACGACGGTGCGCTCCAACTACCTCACCGCCGAGTCGATCCGCTTCTACAAGGAGGGGGTGACGCTCTTCGAGGAAATGAGCCACGAGCTCGGCTTCAACATCATGTTTTCGCAGCGCGGGCAGCTCACGCTGGCCCATTCCGACGCGACTATGCGAAGCTTTCATCTGCGGGCCGAGATGGGCAAGCTGGCTGGCACCCGGATCGAGGTAGTGGACCAGCAGATTGTCCGCGAGCTCTGCCCGCATCTGAACATGGACGAGGGCGGCCAGCACGAGGTGATGGGAGGGCTCTGGCACGCCGATGGAGGTACCGCGCGGCATGACGCCGTGGCCTGGGGGTATGCCAAGCGGGCGGCCGAGAAGGGAGTGGAGATCCACCAGCGCACCACGGTCACCGGCATCCACGCCAAGGGTGGCAAGGTGACGGAGGTGGTGACCGACCGGGGGACGATCCGCGCGGGCCAGGTGATTCAGGCCGCCGGCGGGCTGAATGGCCAGATCGCGGCGCTGGCGGGCATCGACCTGCCGATCCGCTGCTTTCCGCTTCAGGCGATGGTGACGCAGCCGCTCAAGCCGTTTCTCGACATCCTGACCTCATCGGCCAACCTGCACACCTATCTTGTGCAGTCCTCGCGCGGCGAAATCGTGATCGGCGGCGGCTCGGACCCCTACCAGCTTGCCTCCACCCGCTCGACCTTCGACCAGAAGGAGCACCTCGCCCATGGCGCGCTGCGCCTATTTCCGTTCCTGCACAACGTCAAACTGCTGCGTCAATGGGCGGGCATCACAGACATGACGCCCGATTACAGCCCGATCATGGGGGCCTCGCCGCTCACGAACTACTGGCTCGACACCGGCTGGGGCACCTGGGGATTCAAGGCGACGCCGGTGGCCGGGAAATACCTCGCCGAGTGCGTAGCCACCGGGCGGACGCCTGACATTCTAAAGCCCTTTGCTCTGGAGCGGTTCGAGAACTTCGCTCTGCTCAACGAAATGGGCGCAACGGCGGCGAGCCATTGAGGAGAGGCACATGAAACAACTGACCTGCCCGTTAAACGGGCTGCGCGACATCTCGGAGTTCCAGTACCTTGGGCCGAAGCGCTGCACCGATTCTGAAAATGCCGAGACTGTGGTACGCCACGTCTTCTTTCACGAAAACTCGATTGGCCCGATGGTCGAATGGTGGCGTCACCGGCCCACCAACACGGTGTTCCTCGCCGAGCGCCATACCGAGACAGATCAAATCATCCGCACATGGCTCCCCGAGGGGCTGGAGGACACCCATGCCTGAGCAAACCCGCCTTCCCGCCCCCTGGGGCACGAGGGTCGACCGCACTACGCCGATCGCCTTCAGCTTCGACGGCACGGCATTGTCCGGCCTGCGCGGCGATACCGTCGCCAGCGCCATGCTGGCACATGGGCGCTGGGTGCTGTCGCGCTCGTTCAAGTATCACCGCCCGCGAGGACCTCTGACGATGTGCGGGCAGGATAGCAACACTCTCGTGCAGATCGGCAGCGAGCCGAACGTCCGCGCTGATCGCCGCGTGCTGAGCGAGGGCCTAAAGGTCACCGCGCAGAACACCTCGCACAGTGCCGAACTTGATCGGGGCAGCCTTCTGGACCGGTTAGGGCGTTTTCTGCCGGTCGGGTTTTACTACCGCACATTCTTCGGGCCGACCCGAAACAGCTGGTTGAAGCTCTGGGAGCCGGTCATCCGCAAGTCGGCGGGCCTCGGCGTGGTCGATACCATGCAGGGGCACGGGCACTATCGTAAGAAGAATCTCCAGTGCGACGTGCTGGTGGTTGGCGCCGGGCTAGCGGGCTGTGCGGCAGCGCGGGTTGCGGCTGACGCCGGTGCAGGAGTGATCGTCGTAGATGCCGAGCCCGAAACGGGCGGCGCGTTGACATATGGCCGAGGGCAGGAAGGCCGGCTGGCCGCGACGAGGGCGGCGTTGGACCACCCATCGATCCGAGTGCTGACCGGGGCCACCTGCAACGGTTGGTATGCCGACAACTTCCTGCCGGTGATACAGGGCGACATGCTCTACCGCGTTCGCGCGGGCCAAATCGTAGTGGCCAGTGGCACGCAGGAGCAGCCGCTGGTGTTTCGTAACAACGACCTGCCGGGCATTGTCACCTCCGCTGCGACCCAACGGCTGATGCGGCTTTATGCCGTGAAGCCGGGCGCGCGAGCAGTTGTCTTTGCCGGAACGCCGCACGGGATCGACGCCGCGCATGACCTGCTTGATGCTGGGGTGGAGTTGGCCGCCTTGCTGCTGCCTGCCGGCAACGACGGGCTGGCTGACCGCGCCGCGCCGCTGGCTGCGCGCGGCGTGCGGGTGATCAGGGCTGCACGGATCGTGGCGGGTCAGGGGACGCGGGGCAACCACCGCCTGCGTGCGCTGGAGATCGAAATGCCGGAGGGCCGCGAGTCGCTGGCCTGCGATGTCGCCGCGATCGACGCGGGCGCGACCCCCGGCTATCAGCTTCCGCTCCACGCTGGAGCGAAGCTGAGCTTTGACGATGCGCGGCAGGCCTTCACCCTGTCAGGCTATCCCGAGGCCATGCATCTCGCCGGGGGTGTCGCCGGAGTGTTCACGCCAGACGCAGTGCGCCTGAGTGGCGCGCGGGCCGGGGCGGCGGCGGCCCGCGCGCTGGGTCATGAGGCCTCGATGCCCGACGCGCTGGAAGACCCAGAGGCCGCGTTGCACCGCACCTACCCGGTGCCTGCACCGGACAAGGCTGGGCGCGATTTTGTCGATCTCGACGAGGATCTCCAGGTCAAGGACATCGTCAACGCTGTGGCCGATGGCTACAGCGAGCTGGAACTGGTGAAGCGTTACTCCACCGTCGGCATGGGCCCCTCGCAGGGTCGCCACTCTGCGCTTCAGACTGCGAGGATCGTGGCCGGGGAGACCGGGCGCAGCGTGGGGCAGATCGGCGTGACCACGGCTCGACCACCATTCGGCCCGGAGAAGCTGGGCGTACTGGCTGGGCCGTCGCGCACACCCGAGCGCCTGACTGCGCTGGACGCGGCGCACCGGGCGGAAAGCGCGAAGATGACACCGGTCGGCGCCTGGTGGCGACCGCTCTACTACGGCGCCGGGGACATGCAGGAAACCATTGCCCGTGAGGTGCGCAGCGTACGCGAAGACGTCGCCATGCTCGATGTGTCGACGCTGGGCAAGCTCGCCGTGCGCGGGCCCGACGCCGCCGCCTTCCTCGACCGGATCTACACCATGGCGCACGCGAAGCAACCCGTGGGGCGGGTGCGCTACTGCCTGATGCTCAACGAGATGGGCTCGGTGGTGGATGACGGTGTGGCCTACCGGCGCGCGGATGACGACTTTTACGTCACCGCTACCACCGGCGCGGTCGACCGGGTTTTTTCGGACATGTCGTGGTGGAAAACCCAGTGGCGCATGGAAGTCGACATCCAGAATGTCACTGCCGCCTTCTCGGGTATCAACGTCACCGGCCCGCGTGCCCGCGAGGTATTGCAGCGGCTTGAGGGCGACGTGGCGCTGGATCAGGAGTCGTTCGGCTTTCTCGAAGGTCGTGAGGGAGTAATCGCAGGCTGCCCGGTGCGGGTCATGCGGATCGGCTTCACGGGTGAACTAAGCTACGAGCTGCACACGCCCTCCAGCTATGCCCCGGCACTCTGGGAGGCCTTGCGTGCCGCAGGTGTCGCGCCTTACGGGCTGGAAGCCTCGCGGGTGCTAAGACTGGAAAAAGGGCACATCATCATCGGTCAGGACACAGATGCTTTGAGCACGCCGGACGAGCTCGACATGGACTGGGCGCTGTCGAAGAAGAAACCATACTACCTTGGCAAGCCGGCGGTGGAATACCGCCGAAGCAAAGGCATGAATCGAAAACTCTGCCGCTTCGAAACGCCGCTCGCCCTGTTTGGGGAGATCGGGGAATCGTGCCTTGTCATGAAGGACGGAAAGGCCGTGGGGCATGTGACCTCGGTTCTGCCGTCAGGCACCGTGGAAAGTCTGATCGGCCTCGCCTATGCGGCGCCTGAAGACGTGGTGGCAGGCGGCGAGATAACGATCCGCGGCAGAAGTGGGCGGCTGGTCAGCGTCAGCCTGGCTGGTCATGCCTTCTACGACCCCGAAAACACACGTCAGGATGGATAAGATGAGCTTTGCCCCCGATCCCGCTCTGCGCCGCTTTCCTTCTGCACCGGCAGTCTCAGCCAATCTGCAAGGCGCAAGACGCATCACCGACCTCACCCACCGCTCCCGGATGGGCCTTCGCGGGCGAGGTACGTCGGCATGGTGCGCGGCGCACGGCCTACCCTTTCCCGAGTCAATCAATAGTGTCGTCCGGCACGACGGGCTACGTATCGCACGGCTAGGTTCGCTTGAACTGCTCGTGCTCTTCGAGAGCGATAAGGCGCTGCCCGCCGGATTTGCCGAATTGCCTGCCGGGGTCTATTCGGGCTACCGCGAAGAAAGTTGGGCCTGGTTCCGGTTCGAGGGGGCGGGCGCACTCGACGTGCTGTCGAGCTGCACCTCTACCGACCTGATGCCGAGCGGGGTGCTACCGGGCGAGCGAGTTGTACAGACGCGGTTCGCCGGGCTGGATGCGGTGATCATTCTGACCGGCGAGGGGGACGGCGTGGTTGCAGATGTCTTTGCCGACATTGCGTCACATGGCTACCTGCTGCGGGTCTTCGAGGAGTGCTGCCCGGAGTTCGGGCTGGTCAAGCCCGCCTGAATGGTGCCCATTCAGAACAGCAGGCTGATCCGCTCCACCACCGTTTGATACTGCAAAAAGTCCTGCGTCTCATGTGCAACCTGCGTCGCCGCCGCCGAGCGAGGCGTGGCCAAGCAGGCGGCGCACTAGCCGGTGGAGGGAAGCTCGATATCCATTCTAAGGATGGTGAGCTTGCCCTCCGCCAACTCGTGGTAGATTCCGGCTGAGTGCAGAATGACACCTAGACCTCTTGCATGTTTCTCCCCAACTTACCCACACCTCACTAACAAACGTATTTCTCAGGCGGTGGTCTGCCGCCACCGATTGATCCTTTCCGTATGTTAGTGCATGGTCGGTTTGCACCGCTCTCAACTTTGGACCGCCGGAAGTTGGAGTTTTCGGCTCTTTTACGATAACGGGCTGGTGACGCTATCGGGATAATGCATGGCAATCGGAACGTTGTATCCGATAGCACTGTGGGGTCTTTCTTCGTTGTAGAATTGAACATCAGAACACCCACGTTATCGACCGGCGTGAAGTTCTTTATCGATGGCACCCTTGATTTGGTCGTTCGGTTTATGTCCATGAGGTGATCGACAAGCCCGGCGATTCAGTGTTTCGATGCAGTCGCAATGGCAGCCGATCGGACCGGTCTTTGGAAGTCCCTGTATGGATGTTTGAGCGGACCGCATGTGCCGCCTGGTCGATGGCACGGGAATTTGGGATCAGCCGAGACTGAAGTGGTCCCAGAAAACAGAGCAGTCAGCTAAGGTGTATCCTAAACCTTTGACGGGATACGAGAATGGCAAAGCGCCGGAGTTTTGCAGATCAGTTTAAGGCCAAGGTGGCGTTAGAAGCGCTCCGCGTTCGTAGACTTGTGCGCATCTGGTCCGCAGTACATATATGCAATTGTTAGCCTTAACAGCTTAAAGTCTACAATCGGGACAGGGAGTTCGCCATGCTTGCGGGAAAATCGAAACTGATTGCGGTCGCCGCAATAGTTCTTGTTGGCGGCGCGGGGTACGGGGTCTGGGACCGATACGGAGCTGCTTCCGGTTTTGGCGGTGGCGTTAACAAGAGCGAAGATGCCGCGCTTCAAACCATGATTGTCGACGTGCTGCCGAAATTCCGGCAATTCGAATACACGGATGCCGAAACCGGGCTGACAGTTCCCTATAACCTGTTTGTGCCTGACAGCCATGACGGGGCGAAACCATTGCCGCTGGTCTATTTCATTGCCGATTCCAGTGTGTCTGGCCAGGATGTGACGGCGCCCCTGTCGCAGGGATACGGCGGGCTGATCTGGGCGACTGACGCGGATCAGGAGAAACACCCAAGTATGGTGCTTGTGCCGGAATTCCCCGAAGTTATTCTCGATGATCACGGCAGCTATTCAATGACGGATTATGTCGAACTGGCCGCCCGGCTGGTTGAAACCGTCGCACACGAGCAAGGGGCGGATATGGACCGGCTTTATGCCACTGGTCAGTCGATGGGTGGCATGACGCTGTTGTATCTCAGCGCGAAATATCCCGATCTGTTCGCTGCGCAAATGTTTGTGTCAAGCCAATGGGACATCACCACGCTGGCCGGGTTGGGGGATGCAACGTTCTTTTATGTTGTGGCTGCGGGCGATGCAAAAGCGTCAGCTGGACAACAAGAGCTGTATGACCTGCTGACCATCAACGGGGCCGATATTTCGCGGGCGACTGACTGGGATGCAAACTGGGACGATGCCACGATGAACGCCGCAGTCGATGCTCTGCTGGACGAAGGCAACCGGATTAACTTTGCCATGTTCGCCGAAGGCACCGTGATGCCCGAAGGGGTGGCCACACCGCAAGGCAGCGGAGAGCATATGTATTCCTTCGATCCCGCCTATAGTATTTCGGCCATTCGCGACTGGCTGTTTGCCCAGTCGAAATCATAAGACACTCAGGCCCGATCCTTGTTCAGATGAAACCGATAGGCAGAGGGTGAAATGCCAAACCTTCTGCTGTAGGTTTTTGAGAAATGGGTGCCTGGCTGGAACCCGCAGGCCGTGGCCACCTCAGTCACGCTGAGATCGCTGTTCGAGAACAGTTGCCGCGCCCGGTCCAACCTGATGTTCCGATAGACCTGCATGGGTGATTCATTGAATATCAGTCGAAACTGACGCTCGATCTGGCGCCGGGAATAGCCGACATCGTCGGCCAGTTGTTCCAGTGTCCGCGGTTCTTCGATGCTCTTGTGCATTTCGCGGACCACATTGATGACGCGCGGGTTTCTTGAACTGATCGCCATCGCAAACGACGAACGCTGTTCGTCCGGTGGTTCCCCGCCGCCTGCGCGCAGGCACATTTCGGAAACCATGATCGCGAATTCCTTGCCATAATCGCGCTCGATCACCCACAGCATCATTTCGACCGCTGCCGCCCCGCCGCCACAGGTCAGCAGATCGCCATCGGTCTCGAACCGGCGGCTCGAGGGCGACAGGTCATGAAATGTTTCGGCAAAGCCCGGCTGGTTTTCCCAGTGCAGGGTGAATCGTCGCCGCCCCAGCAGACCGGCCTGCGCCAGCGTAACCGCCCCGGTACATATCCCGCCCAGTCCGCCGCCAAACCGCTGATGGCGCCGCAGGCGTGCCAATGTCTTGTCCGAGGCGCCCGCCGTCCCCAGATTGCCCGAGCATACCAGAAGATGCGAGTCCTGTGACAGGTCGTCGATGGACCCGCGCACCGCAATATCAACGCCGGAAGAGGATCTGACGGATTGGCCGTCTTCCGAAAGAATATCCCATTTGTACAAGGGCTTTTGCGACAACTGATTTGCAATACGCAAGGGTTCCAGCGCCGAGCTGAACGCAAGAAGCGTGAAGTTTGGCAACAGCAAGAAGCTGAACCGTTTTTCCGGTTTCGATTCAGCAACAGGGAAAAAGAGCGCACCAACCGGCACGAGGTTTTCACTGGAACTCTTGTTTGTCATCTGGCTGTCTGGCGTCATCATTGGTTTCCCGTTCCGGGCGCAGCTATATCAAGTTATGCGCCATCATCGCAATATTCGGGTGTGTATTGAAAGCCCTTGCGCAAAGCGCAGGTAACAACGGCCAGCGCTGAAATTTTGTTTCCGGCACAGGCACATCCGGGCGCATTAGGTAATGCTTATGCCGGGGCGATGAATATTCTCGTTTGCGCGACCTCCTCCCGCCATCAATGGTTGGCCGACAGGGCAGTACAATCTGCCCATTGCCACAAATCAAGGTTCAGGGGAGGACTTCAAGGTGAAATTATTCAGCGTTTCCGCAATCGCATTGGCCGCAGCGATGCTTGTTCCGTTTACGGCGCAGGCCAGCGACAAGAAATACAAACTTGTACTGACCAGTGAAGCCGGCGACCGTGAATCGGTTCTTGGCGGCGCACTGCGGGACTGGGCATCGCGAATCGAAGAGAGTTCGGACGGGCGTATCCGTGTGAACGTGTTCTATCAGGGCGAACTGGGCGGCCAGCAGGAGCTGTTCGACCAACTCGTCAAGGGCAACGTCCACATGATGATCACCTGGCCGCAAACCTCTTATGACCAGCGGATCGGCGCGAACTACATTCCCTATCTCGTGATGGGTTGGGAGGACGCCATTGAATCGTTCGGGCGCGAAGGCTGGGTGCGTGATGTGCTTGAACCGATCTATCAGGACATCGGCCTGAAATATTTCGGCCCGTTCCCCGAGGGTTTCGGCGGTATCGCCACCAAGGGCCGCTATGCCACCAGCTATGAAGAGGCGCAGGGCCTGAAGGTGCGGTCGCAACCGATCTTCCCGCTGCCGCAGACCCTTCAGGCGATGGGTTTTCAGGCGGTTCCAATCGACTGGGCCGAAGTTTATACATCGATCCAGACCGGCGTTGTGGATGGCGATTCATCCAATGTCATTTACTGGGATTATGAATATTTCCGCGACCAGCTCGATTACTTCGTTCAGTCGTCGCATAACTTTTCGTCCTATTCGCTGCTGATGAACAGCGGCACATGGGAAGAAATGGATGACGAAGACCGCGGTATCATTGATTCGGCTGCCATCGCCGTGATCGACCAGCAGTTCGAGAATGCCAAGGCCGAAGACGACAAATGGATCGCCGCAGCACAAGAGGCGGGCATGGAATACATCGTTCCCACCCCCGAGCAAAAAGCGGCTTGGGTCGAACGTGTCCGCGCCGAAGTCTGGCCACAGGCCGAAGAGGCGCTGGGTAAGGAAATCATGGATGTGGTGCGTGCCAACGCATCTGTTCCTGAATAAATCTGCGAAAAACTGTCAGGGCGGGCCGCGTTCCGGCGGCCCGTTGCAGGCTGCCACAAGGATGCGGGTGGTTTCCGGACTGCCCGGCAGTCGTGGAAAGCTCTTGATTCAAAAACATAAAAACCAAACCTGCCCCTCATCAATCTGAACCACTGCCAATAATCGGGGCGGGAACCATTCCGGGACAGGCTGTGCACGGCACGGCCCGTCTTTGAACAAGGGAGAACTTGTATAATGCACATACTGGGAAAAATTGATGCGCTGCTTGTGCGCGTCATCCATCCGGTCCTGATTGTGATCGGGCTGGCCGTCGCCCTGATGCTGGTCATCGGAATCCTGACACGGATGTTCGGGGCACCCGTCTTTGGTCTGGAAGAAATCATGCTGCTTGCGATCATGTGGTTTTACATGCTGGGTGCCGCGCTGGCATCGCGCGAACGCTCGCACCTGTCTGCCGACTTTGTGCGCGTTATCTCGAAAAACCCAAAGGTCTGGCGGGTTGCGGCACTGATTTCCACCGCAATATCGCTGGTTATCGCGGTGCTGTTCAGCACCTGGGCCTGGGCGTTATTTTCCTTTGGCCTGGAGCGTGGCCAGTCCACGCCGGTTTTCGGGATTCCGTGGTGGATTTCTCAATCCAGCCTTTTCGTCGCCTCGGTGTTGTTCATCGTCTACCTGGTGCGCGACCTGATCCATGAGATCCGCGGCGATGACTGGCAGTCCGGCGATCCTGCCGCAGAAGTGGAGTAATCTGAAATGGGTGCACTTATTGCAATTATCGCCGTCGTGGTGCTGATGATGATCGGGGTTCCGGTTGTCTTCTCGTTCGCCACCATGACGCTTATCCTGTCGATCGCCTATGACGTTGATATTTCGTCGTTGATGACAACCGGCTTCTGGTCCGTAAATTCGGTGATCCTGGTGGCGCTGCCGCTTTTTGTGATGACCGGATACCTGATGCAATCGGGTGGAATTGCCCGGCGTCTGGTCGAATTCGTCGAGGCACTGGTCGGGCGTTCACGCATCGGCATGGGTACGTCGATGGTGGTAACCTGCGGTATCTTCGGGGCGATTTCGGGCACTGCGTCGGCGGCTGTGGCGTCTGTCGGTTCCATCATGATCGACCCGATGGAAAAACACGGCTATGCGCGCGGCTATACCAGCGCGCTTTTGGGTATTTCGTCGCTTTTGGGTCTGTTGATCCCACCGTCGATCACGATGATCCTGTATGCAGTCGTGACAAGACAGTCGGTTGCAGCCTGCTTTCTGGCGACCGTTGGTCCCGGTATCCTGCTGATGATCTTTCTTTCGCTTCTCAACCGCCTGCATGTCAGCCGGAAACTGGGTGGGGACACCGAGAAAGCACCGTGGGGGCAGCGTCTGTCTGAATCCGCTTCGGCGGGCTGGCGGGCCATTCCGGCCCTGTTGCTGCCGGTTATCATTCTGGGCGGGATCTACGGCGGTTTTGCCACGCCGACCGAGGCCGCGGCCATCTCGGTGGCACTGGCCATTCCCATCGGATTGTTCGTTTACCGCGAGCAGACGTTGCGCGGGATCGGCGAGGCTGTGATCAATGCCGCGACCACAACCGGCGTTATCATGATCATTCTGGTCTTTTCGTTCGTCGCCAGCCGGATTCTCACGCTGGAACGGGTGCCGCAGGATTTGACCGACCTGCTTCTGGGTACATTCTCGAACCCGCTGCTTATTCTTCTGGTTGTGAACATCTTTCTGATCCTCATGGGAATGATCATGGACGATGTCAGCGTGATTGCGATCATCAGCCCGCTGATGGTGCCGGTCATGGCCGAGATCGGCGTTGACCCGATCCACTTTGCGGCAATCATCGGAACCAGCATTGTCATCGGGGCGAACAGCCCGCCGATGGCGCCGATCCTGTTCATGGCCTGTCGCGTTGGCAGGGTCGGGATGTCGGAAGTAATCTCGCCCGCGTTCTACTTCATGGCGTTTGCGGCATTTCCGGTCATGCTTATCACGACATACTATTCACCGCTGGCGTTGTTTTTGCCCCGACTTCTTGGATTTATCCAGTAGCGGAAAATTCTTGTCGTGCGCCCGCAAAAGAGGCGCACGACATTACGATGCACGCCTGCCACACTCTGACACAACATCGCTAATGGAAACACGCAATGACATTCAGGTTCACACTTGAGGGGATCTATACGCCCATCGTGACCCCGTTCGAAGACGACGGTGCCGTCAATTTTGATGCACTGGCCGATATTGTCGAGCATCTGGTCGAAAACGGCGTTCACGGGATCATATCCGGTGGTTCAACCGCCGAGAATTATACCCAGACCGTCGAAGAGCGGCTGGAACTGGCGCGCTTTATCAAGGACCGGCTGAACGGGCGCTTGCCGTTGATCGTGGGCACTGGCGCCATGCGAACCCCGGATTCGGTCGCGCTGGCGCAGGGCGCGCGCGATATGGGTGCCGATGCGCTTTTGCTGGGCACGCCGCCCTATTCGGTCCCGACCGAACGTGAAAATGCGCTGAATGCGCTGGCCATCGACCGCGCGGCCGATCTGCCGATCATCTTGTACAACTATCCCGGCCGGATGGGGGTGCATATGGGCGAGGAATTTCTCGATCACGTCTGCCGCTCGCGCAATGTCATCGGGATCAAGGAAAGCTCGGGCGACATAAACCGTGTACACCTTCTGGCGCGCGACTATCCGCATATCCAGATGTCGTGCGGTATGGACGATCAGGCATTGGAATTCTTTGCATGGGGCGCGCGTAGCTGGATTTGCGCCGGTTCGAACTTTCTGCCCGAGGAACATGTTTTCCTGTATGAAACCTGTGCCGTGAACAGCGATTTTGCCAAGGGGCGCCGGATCATGTCCGCCATGATGCCGCTGATGCGTGTTCTCGAACAGGGCGGCAAGTTCATCCAGTGTGTCAAGCACGGCACGGAAATGGCGGGCCTGCGCACAGGGCCGATGCGCCCGCCGCTGCGCGGTCTGAACAAGGATGACAAGCGCCAGCTTGAGCAGGTTGTCAGCACACTCAAAATCACCATTGCGGCCATCAAGGCGGAGAATTGATCCATGAGCGAGCTTCTGACACGCGAAGAATACGAGGCCATCGCGGCCAACCTGACCCTGCCGGTGAATGCGTTCATCGACGGCAGCTTTCGTCCGGCAAAATCCGGCAAGACATTCGAGACGGTGAACCCGGCGACCGGCGTAAAACTGGCCGATGTGGCGGCCTGTGATGCCGAGGACGTGGATTTTGCCGTGTCCAGGGCGCGCGAAGCCTTTGACGACGGCCGCTGGTCGAAACTGCATCCGTCCGAACGCAAGGACGTGCTGATCCGGCTGTGCAAGCTGATGACCCGCAACGCCCGCGAACTGGCGGTGATGGAAAGCCTGGACAGTGGCAAGACGATCTATGACTGCGAAACCGTGGACGTGCCCGAAACCATCCATTGTATCAAGTGGCACGCGGAACTGATCGACAAGATATACGATCAGGTGGCGCCTGCGTCGGACGATCACATCGCAATGGTCGTGCGCGAACCCGTCGGTGTCGTCGGGTTGGTTCTGCCGTGGAACTTTCCGCTGCTGATGATGGCCTGGAAGATCGGCCCGGCGCTGGCTGCGGGCTGTTCGGTGGTGGTCAAACCGGCGGGAGAAACCAGCCTGACCGCGCTGCGGATTGCAGAACTGGCATATGAGGCAGGCGTGCCTGCGGGCGTGCTGAACATCGTGACCGGCAGCGGTTCCCAGGTGGGCGAGCCGCTGGGCAAACATGCGGATGTGGACATGGTGTCGTTCACCGGTTCGACAGTGACGGGGCGACGGTTCCTGCATTATTCGGCAGACAGCAACCTCAAGGAAGTTGTGCTGGAAATGGGGGGCAAGAACCCTTGCATTGTGATGGACGACGCCGAATATCTGGACAGCGTGGCCGAACACGTGGTCAACGGTGCCTTCTGGAATATGGGCGAAAACTGTTCTGCCGCCGCGCGCCTGATCGTTCACAAGGACATCAAGGACGATCTTCTGGAACGTGTGAAGGCCGCCGCCCGTCAATGGAACGTCGGCGCGCCGCTGGATCCTTCGGTGCGCGTTGGCGCGCTGGTGTCCAAGGCGCATTTTGACAAGGTTTGCAGCTATCTTGCACTGCCGGAAAAGGGGCAGATCATTACAGGCGGCAAGGCGATCGATGGTGCCTTTGTCGAGCCCACCATCGTCGATGTGGGCAGCAACGACGATACGCTGGCCCGCGAAGAGATTTTCGGCCCGATCCTGTCGGTTATCACCGTATCAAGCTTTGACGAGGCCATATCGGTGGCCAATGACACCGAATACGGCCTCGCGGCGTCGATCTTTACCGCCAATGCGCGCCGGGCAATCCGTGGTGCGCGCGCACTGCGGGCCGGAACCGTGACCGTCAACAGCTTTGGCGAAGGTGACATCACCACGCCCTTTGGCGGATACAAGCAATCGGGCTTTGGCGGGCGTGACAACGGGGTCCACGCCCACGACCAATATACCCAGCTCAAGACGATCTGGATCGATCTTGGCGATCCGTTCGATTCCGAGGTGGACTAATGGCGCGGATCGGTTTTGTCGGAACCGGTGAAATCGCTTCGGTGATGGTTCAGACCATCGCCGGGGCAGGGCATGACATTATAGTTTCCCATCGCAACGAGCGGGTTTCGGCAGAATTGCAGGCCAGGCATCCGGGGCTTCGTCGGGCTGAGAACCAGACCGTCGTGGACGAAAGCGATGTCGTGGTTCTGTGCCTTTTGGCCGATACGGCACGCAAGGAACTGCCAAAACTGGCCTTCCGCAACGACCAGACGGTTATTTCCGTAATGGCCGGAATGCCGATTTCCGAACTTGAGCAACTTTGCGCGCCTGTCACCGAAATCTGCATCGCCATTCCGTTGCCCCCCATGCCCCTGGGCGGTACGCCATTGGCCGTCTATCCGGACCATACCAGTCTTTACGACATATTCGGCCCCTATGTGGATATTCACGTCTGCACCTCGGAGGTTATGCTGAACGCGCATTTTGCCGCGACGGCCGTGCTGTTGCCCCTGCTTGATCAGATGGATGTTGCCGCGAACTGGTTGTCGGCATTTACCGATGATCGTGCCGAAGCTGCGAACTATCTGGCGGGGCTGGTCGGCGCATATTGTACGCTGTTGACGCAAGAGACCGGAATTGATCTTGCGCGGTTGCGCGCCGGACTGGGCACCGAACGTGGGTTGAACCAGTCGCTGAGCAGGAAACTGGCAAACAACGGAACTCTTATTGCCCTGGAGGCCGGTCTGGACAGCCTTCGGGAAAAACTTCAACTGCCTCTGAAAGATCAGTAATGCAAACCGAATACGTGGCAAGAAGACTGCCCAAATTTGCGGGGCGGGCGGCCTGGAGTGCAATTCTTGGAGCGTCCCCCGCGACGCCGCCGTTGCAAGGGGACGTGACCGCCGATTTTACCGTGATCGGCGCAGGCTTTGCCGGGCTGTCCGCGGCGCGGCGTCTGGTACAGTTGAACCCCGGTGCAAAGGTTGTCGTGCTTGACGCGACTCGTGTGGGTGACGGGGGCGCCGGGCGCAATTCGGGGTTCATGATCGACCTGCCCCATAATCTGGCGTCGGAAAACTATGCCGGGGCAAGCGAGGGCCGGGATCGCAAGCTGATCGATCTGAACCGTCTGGCAATCAGCTTCGCCCACGAGGCGGTGCAGGATTACGGGATCGACACCAATTATTTCGATCCGGCGGGCAAGATCAACGGTGCCGCGACTCAAAGCAGCCACGCGCAGAACAAATCCTATGGCGATCACTTGCAGGGGTTGGGCGAACGTCACGAGATGCTGGACGAACAGGCAATGTTCGAAGTGACCGGCAGCCGGTATTATGTGTCGGGGCTTTATACACCCGGAACTGTCATGATTCAGCCCGCCGGATACGTTCGGGGGTTGGCGCTGGGGTTGTCCCGTGCGGTGGCGATTTATGAAAACAGTCCGGTTACCGCCTTTTGCCGACAAGGGGCGGGCTGGCGCGTTGAAACCTCTGGTGGCTCTGTCTCGACGGGCAAGATAATCCTTGCCAACAACGGCCATATCGAAAGTTTCGGTATCGCGCGCGGGCGTCTCATGCATATTTTCCTCTTTGCCAGCATGACCGAAGAACTGGGCGGTGACACGCTGCGCCGCCTTGGTGGGCAGCCGCGGTGGGGGATCACGCCGTCCGATCCAATGGGAACGACAGTTCGCCGGATTGATACGGGGCAGGGTGGCAACCGGATTGCCGTCCGGACCTGCGCCGAATACCTCCCTCATCTGGAAAGCACCGAATACAAGATGCGCCGCGCCGCAAAGATCATGCGCAGGAAGTTCGCTGACCGTTTCCCCGGACTGGGTGACGTCAGGATGGAATACACCTGGTCGGGTCCGCTGTGTCTGTCGCGTAACGACGTATCGGTGACGGGTGAGATTGATAACGGTGTCTTTGCGGCCTGTTGTCAGAACGGTTTGGGTACGACGCGTGGGACGCTGACGGGCATCGCTGCGGCCGAACAGGCCAGCGGCGAAAGCTCGGCCATCACCGCGTTTTTCACCGGGCCAAAGAAACCCGCGCGTCTTCCGCCTGCGCCGTTGGCGAAATTGGGCGCGACGGCATATCTGAACTGGAAGGGATGGCTGGCAAGACACGAATGAGGCCGGTGGCAGGGTTTTCCGTTCGCAATTGTGGTGTTTCCCTTTGCCCGGCAATATCGCCATCGCCCAGTCCTGTTTTACCGTTTGCTGCAATAGTGTCCTGTACCGCGTATCGGATCAGCAGAACCGCTGTTCGCGGCAAGGCAGTCACCAAAGGTTTGGCCGGTCGCAGTCATGACGCTCTTGTTGCCAGCCCGTAAAAATGCCTAGTCTTAACCATGCTACCCAAACGCCGCTATCTTCCATCGCTCGGATCGTTCGCCACTTTTGAAGTGGCGGCAAAGCATCTGAGTTTTACCACGGCTGCGACCGAGCTGAATGTCACGCAGGCCGCAATCAGCCAGCAGATACGGGGTTTTGAAAAGGCCCTTGGGGTCACGCTTTTTACACGGAAACACAACAGTCTGGAACTGACACCTGCGGGCGAAAGCCTGCTGAGATCCGTCAGCCAGGGGCTCGACAATATTTGCGACGGCATCGGTGCAATCCTGTCGCCACCCGACGTCGCGGTGATTACCTGTTCGGGCACCAATGCGTCTGTTGCCGGCTGGCTCAAACCCTTTGTCAACCAGTTCCGGGCGGACAATCCGGACGTAAATTTCGCGCTGCTCGCCTCGGACGAGGATGACGCGCTGCGCAATTTCGACGAGGTCGATATTTCGGTGATTTGTGGCAACGAACGCTGCGAAGTGGGGGAAAGACTGTACTATCTTTTCCCCGAGACGGTCGAACCGATGTGCAGCCCCGCCTATCTGAAAGAGCATGGCCCGCTGGACGATCCGGGCAGCCTTGCGCAGGCGCGTCTTCTTGATCTGCACCGCACCCACTGGACCGCCAACGCCATCGGCTGGCACCCGGTCACCTGGGACGACTGGTGCCGCGCAACAAATGTTTCGGTCTCGCTGTCTGTGCCTTATCTGGTCAGCAACAATTACCCGTTGCTGCTTGATGCCGCCGTGGCGGGCGAGGGGGTTATTCTGGGGTGGCACCATCTGGTAAAATCACAGCTTGATGCGGGCAGGCTTTGCCGTCTTTTCGATAAACCGCTTCAGGTGGATCGCGGCTATTACCTCAAACAGAACGCGGCATCGCTGGACAAGCCCCACGTCCTTCAGTTCATTGATTTTATTCTGTCTCGGCTTGCGGGCACGCAGTCGAAGACCTCCTGAAGTCCCCAGTTTGATACGTGTATCGCCGAATTTTGCAGCACTGAACGGAGAAAATACCATGACTCGATTGGCAGCAAAAGACTTCAATCCGAAGTTGCTGGAGCTATATGATCTGACTCTGATAAAGTGACCGCCCCCGATGGCATCGATGTGTCACGGTATTCCCAATCATGCGCAAGACGTGCTGTTGCCAGTCAAGATCGGTGGCGCGTTGTGCGGGACTAGATGCGCAGATCAACGAGAATCTTGAGAGTTGCCGCAAGTACAAGCACGCAGATAACGGACTTTGACGCCGTGCCCATCGTCCCTTCGATAAGCATTGCGTGAACCACGCTGCCCACCACGCCAACCATTGCGAGGGCGGTGTGACCGAGACGCCAGGTCGTAGGCCGGGTCCGCAACCACCGCCTCAGAGCCGCCAGCAACGCAGCACCTAAGAAGGCCCACATTGCAAGGACACCCTAAGCCGAGAACGGTGTGGGCGAGGTGAATAGGAGCGCATCGACAACTTCCGGCGGGCTGGTTAGCCTCAGGCCACCGATATGGATGATGATGGCCGATACCAGTGCGAAACCGGTCCAGCGATGGATTCGCTTGCCGCGAGGCGCTGGCAGGCCAGGCAAATATCCTCCTGCCAACAGCGGTTGCAAAAGCACGATGGCCATCGCCACGGCTCCGGCAAACCCAGCTATGACATAAATAGGTTGTCGCCATGCGAGCAACGGGCTGGTTGCCGCCACAGCAAGTGGTGTGACGACAGCAACTGCGAGGCCGGCCCAGATCAGGAACGCGCAGATGGGACGTGTAGCAATCAAACGGGCTCCAGAACAAAATGCGCACTCAGGCTCGAATCGCCAGAGTTTGGCATCACTGGACGTAGGAAGACGGTCTTGAACTCGCCGCTGTCATACGCAAGGTGACCATGTGGCTGGCCGAAGGCAGGAACGATCTGCGGCATCTCTAATCGGAATTCACCATTTTTATCAGTGAGTGTCGCGCCATGGCTGTGCGGATCACGTTCGTGCCCTTCGGTCGTATTTGCCCATACCTGAATACGCCTGCCCGCAACGGGGGCACCGTCGCCAGCGCGGCGCACGGTGCCGGTCATCCAGAAGCCGCCGCTTCCAATGCGCTCGACGATCAGCGCTCCGGCAAGATAGTTGTTGGATCCGCCGCGCTTGGTGGGTGTCGGCGCCACGCCCTGTGCACGGGCTGGCACGAAAATGCCTGAGGCACAGATTGCCAAGGATGCTCCGAACATTGCACACCGGAAACGAGAAATTTGCGACGGGTTGATCTTCTCTGTGTCATCTCGAGTCTCCTGTAGGATCTCATGGCTTCGCATGGAAGATCGGTTGCCTTAACCAATCTAAAAACCATAGTCATTTAGGCTCGCGTTCAACCATCTTGTAACAAATTATGGGATGATGCGCATGAGGTGGAGGGCTTCCCACGGTTTCGCGATGGCAATTTTAGCATTGATGCGTGGCCTTGCAGAGAGGAACAAGCGGCACGAGCTCTGACGAACAACGGGATTGACCATTTTCGCGAAATTTATTTGTGAGTGTGCTATCGCGGCGAAGATCCGGGACCGCCGATCATCTGCGGGGCGTCTAGCCAAGCGTTGAACAAAACTCTTGTCCATTCTGTGGCCCGCGCTGGCTCTGTGGCATAACGCTCCCGAAACTTCACCCTATCGCGGCAAAGTGAGTGATAGCCTACTGCGGATGCGGGGGCACTAAACAGAAAATACGTGACAAAGTCACATAATTTGGCACGCCTGTGAAATGGGAGGGTTGCCAGATGCAGGCACTTGGGAGAGTACCGCAAAGCGTGGGGCAATTGCCGTTGGTAGCCATTGATGGCACGATTGGGACATGGGTGCGCCAGGGGATATTATTCAGCTGAAGGTTCGGCTTTTGGGGATCAGTCCGATGATCTGGCGCCGCGTGATGGTTCCAACAACCATGACGTTGAACGAGCTGCATGGGGTTTTGCAGGTGGCCATGGGATGGGAGGGCATTCATCTGTACGCCTTCGATATCTATGCGGTGCAATACGGCTCCTTTGAATTGATGATGGGCAGTCCACGAGTACCGCTGGCCCAATTTTCGTTTCGAAAGAACGACAAGTTTTCCTACACGTACGACATGGGTGATGGCTGGGTGCATGAGATCCGCATCGAGAGTGCCTGCGCCGCTGATCCGAAGAAGTCTTATCCCCTGTGTACTGGCGGTTCCGGGGCCTGCCCTCCTGAAGAATGCGGCGGTCCGCGGGGTTACCTTGAGCGCCGCGATGAAGCGGATGGGTATGGCGCGTGGCAAGATTTCGGCGTCATGGCTGAGTGGCTGGATGACCTGACCAAGCGGGACACGACTGATCTGATAGTGCGTGATGTGCTGACTGATGAGGTCGAAGCCGCGATGCAACGTGTCGTTGCACGAGAGCCTTACCAAGCGGGCAAGTTTTCACAAAAGTTGGTCAATCAAGCATTTCGGGATGGGCGGCACCGCGATTTGATGCACCAAAAATTCGGGTAAGCCGTCCGAAATCGTTCGGTTCCGGACAGGGCATGATGGCCTGTCCATAAAATACATTGAACAGATATCGAACAGGTGTATGATTCTGGACGACATTTCCGGACAGAACAGCAGCCCTGTGACCAGAACATTTGCCTACGCCAGAGTATCGACAATCGAACAGGACCCCGAGAACCAGATCCGGGAGATTGCCACTGCGGGATTTGTGGTGGAGCCGCACCGGATGATCGCCGAAACTGTTTCAGGGTCACAGGCCATCGCACACCGGAAGGGATTTGCGCGTCTTCTGGACAAGATGGAGCGCGGCGATGTTCTTGTTGTGACCAAGTTGGATAGGCTGGGGCGTGACGCGATTGATGTCAGCACCACCGTGGCCAAGCTGGAAACCCTGGGCATCCGTGTGCATTGCCTTGCATTGGGTGGCGTGGATCTGACCAGTTCTGCGGGCAAGCTGACGATGGGTGTGATCAACGCGGTTGCCCAGTTCGAGCGTGACCTGCTGATCGAGCGCACGCAATCGGGGCTGGCGCGTGCGAAAGCGCAAGGCAAAACACTGGGGCGCCCATCAACCCTTTCAGCTGATGAGCAGGCGCTGGTCCGTGAAAGGATCGCCAATGGCGAGACAGTTTCCTCCATCGCCCGCGACATGGGCACCAGTCGGCAGACGATCATGAGGGCGAGAGATTCAGAACCAAAATAATCAAGCAGGCAGGACCCCGAAGATGGATATCGAAATCAGCGTCACTATCACTGCGCCAGACGGCACCGCCCACACGGACAAGATTGGCACCTTCTCCAAAGGCATTGAGGCCGCTGGTAACATTGGCCTGTCCATAGAGGAAGGCAAAGCCGTTCTTTTGGGCATCCAGCAGAAAGTTGTTGCCGCGCAGTGCGAGGCGTTTTGCATCAAACGCGCACGCTGTACATGCTGTGATCAAAAGCTGCGTGGCAAAGGATGGCGGCAAATTCGATACCGGACGGTCTTCGGCGACATCGCCATTGACAGTCCGCGCGTCTATTCTTGCCAGTGCCACAATAGTCCAGCCAAAACCTTTAGCCCCCTGAACGAACTCTTGTCTGACCATATCGCCCCGGAGTTGCTCTGGCTTGAGACGAAATGGGCTTCCCTTGTGTCCTTCGGGGTCACTTCCGATCTGTTGAAAGATGTGCTGCCGATTGATGTGAGGCTCAATCCAGACACCATCCGCAGGCATTTGGGGCGCGTGGCCACACGGATGGAGGCAGAATTGGCTGATGAGCGTTACAGCTTCATTGAAACCAGCCCCCACCAGCGCGCCCAGCTTCCCAACCCGGAAGGCCAAATCACCGTCGGTATCGACGGCGGCTATGTGCGGTCGCGCGACCCTGGTCAGTCGCATTTCGAGGTCACGGTCGGCAAATCCAGCTCCACAGATCGTCCCAGCCGCTACCTTGGGCTTGTCCAAAGTCATGATGACAAGCCCAAGCGGCGACTGCACGAGGTTCTGAAGGATCAGGGCTGGCAGGAAAACCAACCGGTGACATTTATGACCGACGGCGGAGACACGGTCATCAACATGGCACGGTATATGGCACCTGCCTCAGAGCACATCCTGGACTGGTTCCACATCACCATGCGCATCACCGTGATGCAGCAATACGTGAAAGGGCTGGCGCATCGCAATGAAGAGGACGCCGAGAAACTGGCCAGATTGCTGTGCCAAATCAAAGGTTTCCTTTGGAATGGCAACCTGCACGATGGTCATGCAGCAATCGAAGACCTTGTCATCGATCTGGAAGATGTCGAGACAGACTATGCCAGCATCAAGGCACTTCAAAAGGCGGCGTTGGAGTTCGAGACCTACATCACCAACAACGCCTCGATGATCCCGAACTATGCTGAGAGAAGGCGGTACGGAGAACGTGTTTCAACCGGCTTTGTCGAAAGCACCGTCAACACCGTCGTTGGAAAGCGCTTCGGCAAGCGTCAGCAGATGCGCTGGTCAAAACGAGGCGCGCACCTCATGCTGCAAACCCGAACCCGAGCGCTCGACGGGACGCTTCGAGGCAAATTCGAGCAATGGTATCCCGGCATGAAAGCTGACGCTGACAACAAAATGGCAGCGTAATTGCCCCACACTTTGCCGTACTCTCTCGGGCTGGGGCAGGGGGCGGCGATCGGTTTCGCCGGCCCATCTCGCAGCAGACAGGACGGCGTGCTCGAAAACCAACGCCAACCAGATGCGCCTGATGCTGCACGGCTGCGCCTACTGGATCTGGTGGAAGCTCCACGCGGCTTGCCTGAAGCGTTCACCGTGGCGTCGCGCCCAGTTCGACACGCTGCGGCTGCATCTCGTCAAGCTGGCCGCCACCATCGTCGAGAAGAATACCCGGATCATCGTCACACTGCCGGCATCCTGCCCGCGACAGGGGCTTCTCCAATTTCTCTTCGAGCCCTCGCCCCAACGAAAGCTGCCTGACGCAAGCGCCCCGACAACCCCGAAACCTGACCCACCCAAGACCCAAGTCGCCGGCCGGCCTGCCAACCGGACGCCGACGCCGTATGCGCGCGATACACCCGAGATCCAGGAAGCCGCCCCCTGAGCAGAACACGATACCTTCATGAATTATCCGGGTTAATTTACTGGCTTTGCTCGTTGGCAGAACTTGATCCATCGGTTTGCAATGGAAGGATGGTCAAAGGCCAGGAGGTGAGATTTCAGGTTCTCCCTGAACCTCGCCGCGATCATATCCATGCAAGGCCGCCCTCTACCGCTTGGCAAATACGTCTCAGCCGTTTCTCGCCAGAAGCGATCATATCGGATGCTGCCTTTGGTCGGGAAGATTGCATTAGGCTTCTTTTGTCCCCCAGGATTTTTTGAGCTAATAGATATATTAATTATATCTTTCTTCTTGGGCGGACACAGGCTGTCCGGGATCTTTGCCAACAATACTCGAAACCATCCACAGAAACTGGAAAAGCGGATCCGGTTAAGCAAGTTCTTGTACGCATGATGTGGGTTTTTGCGCTTCTGCCGCTCCAGGATACCTAACCCTTCAAGCTGCGCTATCCAGCGCCGTACGGTGCGTTCTGTGACGCCAAACTGATCAGCGATAGCCGCGTTTGATATAGGCCGGGTCTGGAACGCTCTGTCGGCGGAAAAATCGTACCGTTGTTGCTCCAAAAATCGCAGAAGGTCGATCAGGACCGAAACCTGTGGCCTTGAAAACTTCTCGGTCAGGAGCGGTCGAATTTCTTCCTCCAGGTAAGTGATGAACTGATGTGTGCTCGGTGTCGGCGCTTTTGTGCTGCCTGTCATTCCTCATGTCCTCGATGATGCGAGGCGTAATCTGCGGGCAATATTTAATGTTCGCTCAAGAGCGTTATTTTGCTTGCCTGCGATGTAAGGGGGATGATAAAAACGAGCCTAGATGGATAGTGTGGCTTGTTGGGATTGGCGTCCCTTAGTCTCAAACCCCCCTCGTAAGGTTCACGCCTTGCGGGGGTTTTCGTTTGTGGGGTGGTCTCTGCTCCTCTGATTATTCTTGTTGCGGGTTCTAGCTAAAAATTGCAGCCGACCATCGCAATTATGGTGTTCGGCAACCGATGGCTCACAGGCGTTTGTGTTAGTAGTTGACCTGCTCGAAGCCGTAGTTGCCCTCGTAATCGCGCCAGTCCACGAACACGGAACGGTGGTGGAGGCTGGGACAATTCTGACCATATTGCTCCATGCCGGTGTGGGCCTGGGGCAGGGCATTGACGGTCGAGTCGTACCATTGGAAGTTGCCCTGGGTGCCATATGATCCCACGCGGACAATTGCGTACCGCTGGCAGTCGCCTTCATCACCAGACTGGTACTGGCGGGCGGAGCTGACGTTGGTCACACGGATCGAGCGCACGAAATCAAACTCGGAGCTGCTTATGTCAATGTCGGCGGTCCCGTTGTCGTCGCTGTATTCGCCTTCCTGAACGAATTGCAGGGCGAAACCGTCAGGCAAGCGCCGCGCGTTACCGCCGCTCTGGTGAAGAACGGCGGGGTGCGGTTTCAGCGCGAAATCCGTGAGTGGTGCGCTTGGAATTGATTGAAGGGGTATGGGGATGTCGCCCTGCATGAAACTGTCGTAGAGGCGTGTTCGATTCAATTCAGTGGGGTCCGGCGCTTCAAGCGCCGCACGCATCGGACAGCGCCAGATTTGCAGCGGCGGTTCAACAGGCCAGGGCGTAATTCGGCGAATGAACTCTGCGCGGGCAGCGGAACACTCGGCAGATTCGGGCCAGCCGCCGGACAGACAGAGCAAGATTGCACAATCAATCTGATAAGTTTGTGCGTGTGCCCGCTGCGGTGCTGCTGTGAAGCTTGCGGCGACGACAGCCAACATGAGAGCTGAAGACCCTGGAAATTGGCGCAACATCATGTCCCCTTCGAGTTACAAAGTTTATAACTTGTTTGACGCTTTATAACGATATACGTCGAAGGGGCGGGGAACATCAATAACTTTGTGTAGATGAAGTGAGAACTACATCATCAGGTCCGGAACCTGTCTGTGTAGCTCGGTACCGTTCATTCCTTCCGAGTAAACAGTGCCCGAAAGAGACCGGAGCCGCGACATGATCAGGGACTACCCACCTTTACAGATTGTCAGCAAACAGCTCACATATCTTGGCCATCAAGATCTCGCGGGTTTCTGGGGTTTCCAATAGAAGCTCATGCTTGGCATTTTGGATTTTCTGTAAACTCCCGCCAGGCCAACGCACCATGCGATCTTGTATCGCAGCAATGCTCACAACTTCCTCTTGGTCACCGTAAAATGAGATGCAGGGCAGATTTGGCGACTGTGATTTTGATAGACTTCGCGTCTCTTTTAGAGCCTGAAAGAGCCAGCCCATACTTGGACCACCAGTGTGTAACTCGGGTGCCTTTTGGCCTTGATTGACCCAATATTGAAACACTTCGAAGTCACTGGTCAGCCTATTTTCTTCAAAGCCCACATTGAGAATATAGCTTTGATCTGAGTATCCCGGAGCATAGAGATGCCCTTTGCCTAATGTTTGTGCTGCCCATGTCAGGGGCCAAGCTGCAAAACGCTGAGCCGGGGAGATATGAATGTCCCACATCGGGGCCGTAAAAGCACATGCCGCCACGGGCAGACCTTCCAACACAGCACGAAATCCAATGCACCCGCCCATAGAGTGACCGAGTAAATACCACGGCTTTGGCAGATCTAAGGTCTCTGCCGCGTGCACCATTGCAGCAACATCTTTTTGGTAATCCGTAAACCGAGCAACATGGCCAGCCTTCGGATCTTCAGTAACCCTGTCTGCGAGCCCATGTCCGCGCCAATCAATCACGAAGGTAGAATAGCCACATTTGACAAGATCATTGACCGGATGTCCGTATAACTCAATGTAATCAGAGCGCCCAGGGAACACCAGAACAGTCCCTTTGCTGACCTCTTCTGGTTCCCATAAAGCAACACGACCGCGCACACCGTCATCTGTATGTATCCAGTAAGCTTTGCCATGCGCAGGGGCTGCGGAGATACCTGAATAGAGGGTTGCCTCTTCCATTAGACCAATATTCCTTCAGCTTCAAAAAACGCTCGTGGCAACAAAATCACCCGCTTCATCAGACATTCTTCCCTTCTTCCAACTTACTTTGCCGCACCGGCACCGGCGCTCGCCACAAAAGGCTACCTAGCGCAATCAATACGCTTGCAGCCAGCAGCAAGGAAAAACCTGTGAAACGTCCGATCAGCAAGAAACTTGCACAGAGCAGTATCATGACGCCCATCATCTTCAACCATGTAACCCTCAGCCTACCATTCCAGCTTCGTGCCTCTATCGACCGCTCCAAGGACACAAATATCTGCGCCATACAGGAAAAAAAGACAAAGTAGACAATAAGCAGGAGAAATAAACTCGTAATAAACGGTGACGGACTCCCATTAATCCAGCCCCAATTTTCATCACCAAGACCAAGAGCATAGGATGCGTCATTGATCAGCCAGTCAAAAATGGTTTCCCCGTCTGATATCAGGTAGGCAGCGTTAAGCTTGATGCTTACAGCAATCAGGCTGCCCAAGACCGCGCACCGAAATACCCCATGCATGATTGTAGATCCGACTTCACAGATTTGATGCTGTTGGCCATCGCCGCTTAGAAATCTTCGCGATCCGCACATCTCGGAGAAATCATTTACTATGGCGTAGAGCAACAGGAGACCGGCAAAGAACAACATGTAGATCACGCCCGAATACATGAAAGCGATAAATGAAATTGTGAGTGACGCCGGAATTGAGATAACGTCTGGCCGCTCGATCGCCACAAGGAGCCAATCCACCATAGAGATGTCAGATTTTTTCTCAATCAACGCAAATAAATAGACGCCTGACCATTGAAGTAGGAATATTACCCCAAAGCATATGAACATGATCGCCCAAAATGAAACAGAGAACGACCTCACCTTGTTCATCCAGCCATCGTCATCACGTTTTCTAGCAACCCCAGATGCGAACAAGCCATGTCGCTCGTCTTTCCAGAAAGAGAGCAACTGTGCCGTGATAACCAGAAAGATGGGCAGAAAAATCAGTTCGCCAACATTCCAAGCAGGGGACCAAAAGAAGCCCACTTGTTTACTCACACCCTCCAATGGGCTGTAAGTGATGCTGTGGACACCCGAAAAGTAGGCCAAAAACCAAAGAACACTGCAACTGCCCCACACAACTATAGGCAGATTCAGGGGGTTGTGACCGTCAAACATTGCTTCTGACTTTTCGGCCAGGCTTAAATGTTCCCTTTCATCGTTGTTGATCTTTGGCAGCACAACAGCCTGGGCTGCTGACACACGTCTTCGCTGACCTCTCCTTTTGGCGACAAGCCGCCTGTTTGCGGCAATAAGTTCTGCCTGCCACACGCCAGTCGCCTCGGGGTCATGGCATCCAAATATCCGCGCCAACCAACGGATGTTGTCCGAGCTGATCCCCTTTTCATTATCCTGAAACCAATGCTGTACAGTGCGCAGATCGATCCCATCCGGATCTGTACTGATTTCAGAAATCTCCTTGGCAAGAAGCTCGGGCGTCCACGGGCCACCGGGAATCCCATCTTTCTCTACTGGCCGACCTGCACCTACAGACGACAGGTAATTGAAAAGCTCCTTGAAATCACGGTTATCTTTTATTGGCGGAAAAAAATATTTATTATTTTTTATCAAGTGCTTACAATTTTCTGTTTCGTCATGTTTCGTAAGATTTCATTCCGTTTCGTGCCACAGTTAACACTTTGTTTCAACTCTGAGTTGGTAAGAATCTTCAGTCATGGCCCTACAGCCTTGACTGAAGATGCTTTGGCTTGCCGGAGCACTGACTTGCGCACATGGAACAGAGGGTAGAAGACCAAAATGACGCAGATGACAACTATCTCAGACGTCGAGACCAAATCTAAGCAGTGCAAACGGGAAACAAAACAGAGGAAGAGCGCACGGCCGATTAAGCGCATCCTGGACAAAGCAAGCGGGGATGTTGTTGGTTGGCTTTACGAGTGGAACACCGGTCACGTGGTTCCAATGTGGAAAGCGGAGCCCTTTGAAGATGTTTTTTACCGCTGATCGTGAATCCTTCATCACTGTGGTTCATCTTAAACTGGGTCAATAACATTGTCCTAATTAAACTACCCATGCTTATGCAAAGACACGAATGCAGCAAAGTGATAATGTCACCCCTGTGCAAACCAAGGAGTGTCATTCTCTTGTTCAAATGGACAACGGGAGTTTGAGCATGGGATGGGTGATGATGAGCGAGCGCGAGTTGAACCGCATAGGAGTTTTGGCACAGATCAACGACGGACGGCTGAGCGTTCAGAACGGTGCGACATGCTGGACGTCACAAAGCGGCAGATGTTCAGGTTGTTGAAGCGATACAGAGCTGAAGGCGCGCCATCGCTCCGTCACAAAGCAGGCGGCAACGACAAGGGTCACACCCGCTTAGGCTGCAATCTGGCCAATCGCCCTCTCAGGGGGTCCGGCGCGACAGGATATCGGCCACCACAATATAAGAGCTTGCCACATGGCTGCGCATCAACTTGCGCGTGGTCTCGGCATCTTGCGCAAGTATGGCATCAGCAATGGCCTGATGTTCGGTTCGAGAACTTGCAAGCCGCGTCGGGTCTTTGTGAAAATTTGCGGCGCGCCAGAACAGCGTGCGCAGATTCAGATCGTCCAATGCCGCCGCCAGCGTCCCGTTACGTGCGCCCAGCTTGATCGTCTCGTGAAAGCGGGCGTTGGCCAGCGCGTAGGCATCGGGGTCCTCGCCGCAGCTTTTCCCCTGTGCCAGCACGCTCAGCAGTCGGTGTCGTTCGATCTCGCTCAGCCTGTGGGCCGCCAGTGCGGCCAGCGCGCTCTCGACCTCTCCGACGGCCTCGAACAACTCGGCCAGATCATCCGCGTGCATTTGGCGCACGACAAAGGCGCGCCGCGGGCCGCGTTCGGCGAGATTGGATTGTTCCAGCCGGTGCAGCGCCTCCCGGACTGGCGTGCGCGATACGCCGAACTGTTCGGCCAGCGTTTTTTCGATCAACGGCTCCCCCGGGCGCATCCGTCCGGTGACGATGCCGTCCACCAGCGCATCAAGGATGTTATCTGCTGTCCGATTAATCACCTGTCATTCATCTTTCTACAAATGTGCACTTATGTATTGCATAGGTATACATTTTAAATCCAACCTGAAACGCGTGAAACGGGGAGAAAGGAACAAAAGAACCGTCCTGAGCCACAGTTTGATGCACTTGCCCATCACGCAGGAAAGCGTGGCAGCAGGATTATTCTGTTGGCGTTGGAAAATGGGAGGAGACCATACCACCAGGGGAAAAACTATGAAAAAGACCGACCACAAAAAGATTCTGGCCGAGCATATTTCTGTGCGTCTCGGCCGTCGTGCTGTGCTTAAGGGCATGGGCGCAGGCATCGTTGCTGCCTCTGCTGCGGGCAGTTTTCCGGCCATCGCCCGCGCTCAGTCTTCTGGCCACCTCAAGATCGCCTCGATCAAGGTTGTCGACACACTTGACCCGCATTTCACCGGCTTCTTGTCAGCGATCCAGATCATCAACAACATTCACAACGGTCTGCTCAAGATCGTCTACGACGGGGACATGGTCACCTTCGAGCCCGATCTCGCGGAAACATGGGACCTTGAAGACGACAAGACCCACGTGTTCAAGCTGCGCGAAGGTGTGATGTTCCACGACGGCACCCCCTGCGATGCAGAGGCGGTGAAATTCTCGCTGTTGCGTGTGAAAGAAGGGGAACCTAAGTCGCCCCACGCTTGGAAACTTGAGCTGCTCGAAGAGGTAGAGGTTGTCGATCCTCTGACCGTGAAGCTGCATTTCTCGCAGCCCTACGCTTTCTTGCCCGTTGCGTTGAACGGGTCCACCGGGCGCGCCGGCACCATCGTCAGCCCTGCTGCGGTCGAAAAATATGGCGCGGACTATGGGCGCAACCCTGTTGGCACCGGTCCGTTCAAGTTCGTCTCGTGGCGCGAAAACGACGCGATCGAACTGGTGGCAAACTCGGACTATTTCGAAGCGGGCATGCCCAAGCTTGAAAAGGTCACTTTCCTGCTGATGAACGAGGCCTCGACCGCGCTGGCCGCGCTCTTCTCGGGTCAGATTGACGGCATGACCGACTGCCCCATGCAACTGGTCGATCAGGTCGACAAGTTCCCCGGCGCGACGCTCTACGGCGAAATCGAGGGCAACTACACCTTCCTTGGCATGAACTGCAAGACGGGCCCCTTTACCGACATCAACCTGCGTCGCGCCGTCGCTTGGGCGCTGGATCGCGAAACGCTGGTGAAACAGGCCTACTTCGGGCGTGCCCAGCAAGCCTATACCCCGATTTCCCCGCCGATGACCGGTTATTTTGACCCAGATATCGCAACGTCGGGTCGTGGCCAGTGGTTTGACCTTGAAAAAGCCAAGGAATTCCGTGCGCTGGCGGAAAGTCAGGATGAGGTCGAAGTGACCTACATGATGGCCGAACGTGGCCCGGTCGGCACCCGTGTCGCCCAGACCATCGCGCCGATGCTGGCCCAGATCGGGATCAAGGTGAACCTTGAGCTGATCGAACCCGCCACCTGGGTTAAGCGCCGGAACGAAGGCGATTTCGACCTCTATGATTTCGAATGGGTCGCTGACCTCGATCCTGACGAAACGCTCTACCCGGAGTTCCGCTCTGACGGCGCCTGGAACTTTTGCGGCTGGGTCAACACCCAGTTCGACGACCTGTGCAAGCAGGCCCAGACTATTCTGGATGTCGAGGAACGCGCCGCGCTTTACCACAGGGCAGAGGACCTGTTGATGGACGAGGCCCCAATCGGGATCATGGCACATATGCCAATCTTCAAAGTGTTCTCGAACAAAGTGGTGGGTTTTGAATACATTCCAGCGGATCTCGTGAACCTGCATACAGTCAGCATGACCTGATGCTGGTCCAGGCCCTTATCAAGATCGGCCAGACGCTTGTCGTTCTGGTTATTGTCTCTTTTGCGACTTTCACGTTGCTCAAGATGGCACCGGGTGATCCGGTTCAGATCATGCTTGGCTCGGAATATTCGCAGGAATCCTACGATTCACTGACGGCCGAATTGGGCCTGGACCGCCCATTTCTTGCACAATACGCAAGCTGGGCACTGAACTTTGTGCAGGGCGACTGGGGCACCTCCTTTGTCGCCCGCACAGACATCTTTACCTACGGCTTCGAGGAGGCGCTTCCGGTCACCCTGACCCTCGCCTTCTTCTCGCTGGCCTTTGCGATATTGATCGGCGTGCCGCTTGGCGTTATTTCAGCGGTCCGCAAGGACACCGCTTTTGATGCGGGCGCAGCCGTATTTGCGCTGACGGGTACGGCCTTTCCGTCCTTTCTGCTGGGCATCCTGCTGATCTGGTTTTTCGGCGTGAAGCTTGGTTGGTTTCCGGTCATGGGCTATGTGTCGCCCTGGACCGACTTCTGGCGCGGCATCTATCATATGATCCTGCCGGGGCTGACCCTTTCGACCTATTTCATCGCCATGATCACGCGCCTGACCCGCGCCACGCTGATCGAGGTGCTGGATGAACCTTATATCGCCGCCGCCCGCGCCCGTGGAGAGCCGCAATGGCGGGTCGTCTGGGTGCACGGGGTGCGCAATATTGCCATGCCGCTGGTCACCATTCTCGGACTCCAGCTTGGCACATTGCTTCAGGGTACGGTGCTGACCGAAACCGTGTTCAACCTGCCCGGCATCGGGCAGATGCTCACCTCGGCCGTATTGGGACGTGAATATGCCGTTGTACAGGCCGGTGTGATGATGACCGCGTTTCTGTTCATCGGGGTGAACCTGCTGGTGGACATGTCCTATCCCATCCTCGATCCAAGACTGAGAGACCGTAAATGACTATGGATTCCATCGGTACCCCTGCGCCCGCGACCGTGCCTCCGGCCGGGCCGAACGGGCAGCGTTCCGGGCGTGCCCGACGTTCGATCTTCCTGCGGCGGCCTTATTTCACAGCGGCCCTGATTGTATCGGTCCTTTATGTTGCGGCTGCAATATTTGCCCCGCTTGTGGCACCCTACAATCCGGTCGCGCAATCGATCGACGCGATGATGCAGGGCCCCACAGCCACGCATCTGCTGGGCACCGACAGCTACGGGCAGGACATCTTGTCACGTGTGATCTACGGCGCCCGCTATGCGCTGATCATCGGCATCTTTTCGGTGCTGATCGGCGCGGCGGGAGGGCTGATTATCGGGCTGGCGGCAGGCCTATCGGGCGGTTGGGTGGAATGGCTGCTAATGCGTGTAATCGATGCGATCCTCGCGCTGCCGTCGCTGATCCTTGCTGTCGCCTTCATCGCCATCCTCGGGCAGGGGGTAGACAAAGTGGTGATTGCGGTTGGCCTGTCGCTGATCGGGCCCTTTGCCCGCACGGTCCGTGCCGATGTGATCCGTGTCCGCGTTCAGGGCTTTGTCGAGGCCGCACGCCTGATGTCCATCCCTTCGGCCCATGTCATCCGCCGTCACATCCTGCCAAACGTCGCCTTTCCGCTGGTGGTGCAGGTGACCATTCGCATATCCGAGGCAATCCTTGTGTCCTCCTCGCTGTCCTTCCTTGGCATTGGCGTCACACCCCCGACGCCCGATTGGGGTTTGATGATCGCCGAGGGGCGGGATTTCGTCAGCTTCGCCCCGTGGATGTCCGCCATGCCGGGGTTCGCCTTGGCACTGCTGTTGATCGCCCTGTCTATCGTGGGCGATGCCATCCGCGAGGAATTCGACCCGAAAAGCCGGAGGGGCGCATGACCGCTGATCCGCTTCTTTCCGTCACTGATCTGACAGTGCACCGTGGCGCTGCAAAGATCCTCGACCGCGTCAACCTGACCCTGCATGAGGGCGAAACTCTTGCGCTGGTCGGCGAAAGCGGGGCGGGCAAATCCACCATCGCGACGGCGCTGATGCAGCTTATGGACGATGCGCAAGTTGAGGGGCGCGCGGATTTGGCTGGAGCAGGGGACCTGCTGTCCCTGTCGCGCAAGCAGATGGTCGGGCTGCGTGGCCGCCGCCTGTCGATGATTTTTCAGGATGCCGGTGCCGCCCTGAACCCTGCCTATACCGTGGGTCACCAGCTGACCACAACGCTGCGCCGCAACCTTGGCCTTAAGCGGGTCGATGCGCACCGGCGTGCCGTCGAACTTTTTACCTCTGTCGGGATCAACGATGCCGAGGCGCGGCTGTCTGCCTTTCCGCACCAGCTTTCGGGTGGAATGCAGCAGCGGGTCATGGTGGCCATCGCCTTGGCCTGCAAGCCCGATCTGCTGCTGGCTGACGAGCCGACCTCGGCACTGGATGTGACCATTCAGGCGCAGATCATCCGGTTGATCTTGTCATTGACTCGCGAAAAGGGGGCAAGCTGCATATTTGTGCTGCACGACCTTGCTCTGGCCAGTCAGGCCTGTGACCGGATTGTCGTGCTTTACGCCGGGCAGGTGGTGGAATCTGGACCGGCCCGCGCGGTGCTGGACGACCATCGCCATCCCTATACCCGTCAGTTGAAAAGCTGTGTGGTCGAAATTGGCCGCAAAGATGTGGTTGCGCCGGAAGGGACCGTTCCCACCCACGACCGCATGCCCGTGGGTTGCCGATTTGCCACCCGCTGCCCCCGCGTTCAGGGCCGCTGTGCAACCGAGGTGCCACCCTTGACCAAAGGCGCTGCACCGGGCCACCTTTTTGCCTGCTGGAATCCACTATGACCGTTGCCGCGCCCTTCCCGACCAATGCCCCTGCCCAGCCGGTGTTCGAACTGATCGAGGTCGAGCAAATCTTTCACGTCCGTCCACCCGGCCGCCGATTTACCCGCGAACGGCTGGACCTTAGGGCACTTGACGGGGTGCGTCTGCGCGTGATGCAGGGTGCCTCGGTTGCGCTGGTGGGCGAAAGCGGGTCGGGGAAGTCCACGCTCCTGCGCGTTCTGCTGGGGCTTGACGCACCCAGCGGGGGGCAGGCTCTCTATCGCGGCCGACCCATCCGCAACGCCCGCGCGCGGGGCGCCGTATTCGCCCGCGACGTGGCGATGGTCTATCAGGATGCCCGCGGCTCTCTTAATCCGCGCATGACGGTCGAGGCGTTGATCGCCGAACCCCTGCGCCACTTTGACATCGTACCTGCGTGGGAAATTCCTGACCGTGTGGCCCTGCTGCTCGACCGCGTTGGCCTGCCTTCGGACGCCGGAAAACGTTACCCTGCCGGTCTGTCCGGCGGGCAGGTCCGCCGCGTCGCCATCGCCCGTGCACTGGCGTCCGAGCCTTCCGTTCTGGTCGCAGACGAGGCGGTATCGGGCCTCGATGTTTCCACGCAGGCGCAGCTTTTGACGCTGCTGCGCGGGCTTCAGCGTGAAATGGGGCTGACGCTGGTTTTCATCACCCATGACCTTGGCGTGGCCAGCTACCTTTGCGAAGAAATCGCGATCATGTACCTTGGCCGCATTGTCGAAAGAGGGCCAACTGATGCGGTCCTTGCCGCACCTGCGCATCCATATGCCGCCGCTTTGCGGGCCGCCGCGCCGCGTTTCTTTGAACCTATGCCCGATCCGCTGCCGGGGGAAATTCCCAGCCCGCTGGACCTGCCCAAGGGCTGCCGCTTTTCCTCACGCTGTCCGAATGTGCAACCGGACTGTCATGACCGCGATCCACACCTTGGCAGCTTCGGCGCTGACCGCGCCGTTGCTTGCCTTCACCCGCTGACCCTACCGGGCCTCGCGTCGAAGCCCTGACCCAAGCCCCTCAAAGGACCTACCAATGTTCGATTTCTTCTCTGCCCGCCGCCCCGACACGCTGGCCAGTCGCGCCATGATCGCCACCTCGCACCCGCTGGCCACAGCCGCCGGTCTCGATATCCTCACCGATGGGGGGAATGCGGTGGATGTCGCCATCGCAGCTGTCGCGGTGCAATGCGTGGTTGATCCGCTGATGACCGGCATCGGCGGCGATTGCTTTGCACTTTACGCACCCAAGGGCGGTGCAGTGAAGGCACTGAATGGTTCGGGCCGCGCCCCCGCCGCCGCGACGGTCGAGGCGCTCAAAGCTGCCGGCCTGACCGACCACATTCCCCAGACCTCGCCCCACGCCGTGACGATCCCCGGAGCGATCTCGGCCTGGTGTCGTCTGCATGAGGATCACGGCTCCCTGCCGCTGGATCGCATCTTCGCCCGCGCCATTGGCTATGCCGAGGACGGCTTTCCCGTCACCCCGCGCGTTGCGCAGGACTGGGCCGACAACGCTGCAATCGTTGGCAAGGACCCGGCCGCAGGTGTGCATTTTCTACCGGGCGGCAAATCGCCTGCACCGGGTTCTCGATTTGCCCAACCGTTGCTAGGGACCCGACTGCGCGAAATCGCCGCCCACGGTGCTAAAGCCTTTTACGAAGGCGAAACTGCCGCCAAAATGGCCGCTCACCTGCAAAGCCTCGGCGGGTTGCACACCGAGCAAGACTTTCACGACGCCCGTGATCAGGCCCATTGGGTGACACCGATTTCGACCGCTTACGCGGGACATGATGTTGTCGAATGTCCGCCCAACGGTCAGGGCCTTGCCGCACTGCTGATCCTGCGCATCCTGTCGAAAATCGACCTTGCGGCCGACATGAGCGAAGCCGACCGTATTCACATCCATGCGGAGGCCACCAAGATCGCTTATCATCACCGCGACGAACTGATTGCCGATCCAGAAAGCTGCCACGGCCTGACCGAAACCCTGCTATCGGACGAAATCGTCGATACACTCGCGGCCCGCATCGACATGACCCACGCGGGCACGCCTGCGCTCTGGGACGAGCCCGAGCATCGCGACACGATCTACCTTTGCGTGGTGGATGCGGAGGGCAACGCGCTGTCTTTCATCAATTCGATTTTCCACGGCTTCGGCTCGACACGATTTGACCCCACGACCGGAGTTCTTTTCCATTCACGCGGCGCATCGTTCCGGTTGATCGATGGGCACCCCAATGCCATTGCACCGTACAAACGGCCGATGCACACGATTATTCCGGGAATGCTTTGCAAGGACGGGCAGGCGGTCATGCCCTTCGGCGTGATGGGCGGCGATTATCAGGCTGCAGGCCACGCGGCCTTCCTGTCGAACGTCTTCGACCGGGGCATGTCGCTGCAAGAGGCGATGGACGCTCCCCGCAGTTTCGCATTCGGTGGCGAGCTTCAAATCGAACCCGGCGTCTCGGAAGCGGCGCGCGAGGAGCTTGCCAAGCGGGGCCACAAACTCAGGCTGATGACCAGCCCCATCGGCGGCTCTCAGGCGATCCTAATCGACACGCAGACCGGTATGCTTAGCGGTGGCAGCGACGCGCGGAAGGACGGGATGGCGCTCGGGTTCTGAGATTCGGTCTGGATTGGTCCACGAATGGCGGCGCTCCAAAGTTAGTAGCACTGCATCACCGCGCCACTATTTCACATTGCAGTGCCGTCGGGACAGGCATCCACGTCATCAAAGAATGCCACTTGGATCGACAAGAACCTTGCATTGGGTTGAGCGGCTTCTCAACGCTTCGAAAGCGTCTGGCATCGATTGCAGGCTCTGGGTCAGGATATGTCGATAGATGGCGCCGTTGCGCAGTTTGAGCAACGCGCGCTGCAAGAAGCGGGCGGCAATATATCAGCCGCAGCCCACCGCCTTGGCCTAACCCGGGCGAAGTTGGATTACCGCCTGACAGCGCAGGGTACCAAAACCTGAAAAGAACCAAGCCAAATTAATGGTACGCGAGCGCTCAGGTTTAGCGAACTTTAGCCCATTGTTTATTACATAACCATGCTTATGCGTGCAAAGGCTGTAGCCGGGTGCGCGCTACCTTGAAGTGCGACTCCTATTAGAAACCAATGGGTTATCTAATAGGAGATTATGGCATGGGAGCCGTTTACACGCAACTATCACTGAAAGAACGTCGCAAGATCGAGAACTGGTGGCACGCAAGGGTGCCCGTCAGAGAGATGGCACGCGTCTTGAACCGCCACAAATCGACGATCTTTCGCGAGATCAAACGCAATTTCTGGGCCGATGACGCCTTCCCGAAGAAGTATGCGGGCTACTTCGGTCACGCGGCTCAATTGCGGACAGATAAACGGAGATCTGTGCAGCGCAAGCTGATCCGGCATCCTGGGTTATGCCAGACGGTGATCGGACGCATAAAACAAGGCTGGACGCCTGAGCAGATCGGCAACCGGATGATCTATGAAGGTGCTGCGCTGCGCGTCTGCCAGGAGACGATCTATCGCTACATCTACTCCAAGGAAGGCATGGACCAGGAGCTTTGGTGGTACCTGCCCGAACATCGCAAGGCGCGCCGTCCGCGTCGAGCCAGAAAGCGTCAGGCGCCGAAATTCGACCGTGATGTCAGCATTTTGTTCCGTCCGGACGACGTGGCGCACCGCCGCCAGTTTGGTCATTGATGGTGTGGATGCCCCACCCCGGAACCGGCATCAAACTGTGCCATAGTGGTGATGTTGAAAGCACCAAACTGGAGGCAACCATGAATGAAGTTACAATGATCGGCGTCGACTTGGCAAAGTCCGTTTTCCAAGCGCACGGCGCGACGGCTGTCGGCGAACCTGTGTTCCGCAAGAAGCTGTCGCGGGGGCAATTTTTGAAGTTTTTAAGTGAGCAGCAGCCTTGCGTGGTAGCGATGGAGGCTTGTGCCTCTTCGCATTATTGGGGTCGCGAGATCCTGAAGCTGGGCCACGATGTTCGTCTGATCCCGCCGATCTACGTGAAGCCATTCGTCAAGCGTCAGAAGAATGACGCCAATGATGCAGAGGCTATTGCCGAAGCGGCAGTCCGACCGACCATGCGGTTTGTGCCTGTTAAATCAGCTGAACAGCAATCCCGTTCGATGATCTTCAAGACACGGGATTTGTTTGTTCGGCAACGTAACTCCATCATCAATGCGCTACGCGGCCATTTGATGGAGTATGGCATCATCGCCCCTCCCGGTCGGAACTTTGTGAAGAAACTAGCAGAACAGATAGAAAGCCCGGATTGTGACCTGCCTTCAATCGTTATTGAACTCAGCCGTGTCCATCTGGATCAGCTTAATGTGCTCACCGACAAAGTCGTTACGATAGAGCGGCGTCTAAAAGAGGAATCGAAGTCCGACCCAGAGACGATTCGACTACAGACCGCGCCCGGTATTGGTCCTGTGAGTGCAATGGCGATCAAGGCATTCTCTCCGCCGTTGGAAGGCTTCAAACGCGGCCGGGATTTTGCGGCATGGCTTGGTCTGGTCCCGGTTCAGAAATCGACAGGTGGGCGCCAAGTGTTAGGGCGAACATCAAAGATGGGGCAGCGCGACATTCGGCGACTGCTGATAATTGGGGCCATGACACGGATCAGATGGGCGATTAAAAATGGTCCACCCAAAGGCTCATGGCTTGAGCAAATGTTAGAGCGTAAGCCTCGCATGCTGGTAGCCATCGCGCTCGCCAACAAAACGGCGCGCATCATTTGGGCGATGATGACGAAACACGAAGATTATCGAGATCCGATCGCGGTAGCCTAAAGGCTGCATCGCTCGGTATGATGTGAGAAGGACATTGAGACAGTAAGGACAAATGATCGACTAGATCGAGGTTAGGAAAACCAGGCCTTCCCAGAGAGCTTAGCGCTCGTGTCATTGATATGGACCTGACCTTCGCATCGCCATACCGGCCCGCGGCATGTGAAACGCCGCAATCTGAGGCCTGACACATGACCGTACCCGATCACATGTTCAAACCGTTGATAATATTTCTTGCATCAAAGCGGGCATCCACACATGGGAGGCTGATTTGATGCTGTTCAAACAGAAGCTTGGACAATCGAACGTCACATCACTGGTCGAACGTGTCAGCCGGTTCACCGTGTTATTGAAGAACCCGAACAAGCGCACCAAACCGGTGATGGGCAAGATCATGAAAGCTGTCCGTGATCTGCCGCACATCGCGCGTCGCTCAATCACTTTCGATCGCGGCACAGAGTTCGTCAGCTGGCCCCACCTTCAGGCTGAGATCGGGACGCAAACCTGCGTTGTCTAATCGTATGGCCTCAGTCAACCCTCTTCAGAAAACACCAAAAGGGTCACGCGACGCGCGTTATTGTCCGAACATGCTCGGATAGTTGCCCTAATCTCGATGCCTCGACGCGGGAGAATGTAGCGTATGTCGGGAGCTTGGTTGTCTTCGCGGTCGGCACGATGGACCGCCGCATTTTGAGTTCCGCAGGTGAGGCCTTCCTATGTTCTGCACGCAGTCTTGAAGCGCTGCTGCCAAGTCTTTCGGAATGGCCCGACTTACGTCCACGACAGGGACGCCTCCCCGCATCAGGTAGATGACACGGTGAGATTGGTGAGCTGGCGAGTGCGCTTATGCAATTTCTCCAGCTGATGGATTGAAGGATTCACCGGTCTTAAGCATGGTGTGCATGATGACTGCGAGCTTGCGGGCAACAGCCACGGCGGCGCGTTTGAAACCAAGCCGTTCACGCAGCTGGAGCCCCCAAGTTTTAAGCTGGCTTTCAGTCGCGGCGCTTGTTCTTGTCAGCAAAGCTGTTGCCGCCTCATAAAGCAGGCCGCGCAGACGGGTGTCTCCCCTGCGAGAAATATGGCCGTTAAAGTCCACCTCTCCGGACTGATAACGCCGGGTTGTCAGACCGAGCCAAGCCCCAACCGATCGTGAGTTTTTGAAATTTTCCGGGGCTTCGATCGCTGCGACATAAGACATGGCCGTGATCGCCCCGATGCCTGGTATCGTCATCAGGAGTTTTGCATGTGAACTCTGCCGTGCTGCGGCGAGCACATGTCGGGTAAGGATTGCTACGCGTTCACGCACTTCGCGCCAGACTTCAAGTAATGGCAGGATAATCTGCCCTAATTGAGCTTGCCCTTCCAATAGCCCACGGACATTGAAATCAAACACACTACCTATGCCTTTGGGTACAATAAGACCGAAGGTCTTCAGGACACCTCGGATCTGATTTGTGAGCTGGGTTGTGATCGTCAGAAGTTGGGAACGCGCGCCGATTAACGTTCTGACCAGCATCGCATCGAACGACTTGACCCGCACGGCTTTATAAAAGCCAGTCTCTGCCAGGTGAGCCAGACCGTCGGCATCATTCGCATCGGTCTTATTGAGCGTTTCGCCGAGTATTTTTTGTGCATGTCGTGCTTCAATGCAGACGGTCGGCAGACCCTCCGCAGTTAAAGCATGGAAAAACCAAGTAGCCAGGGGCCCAGTTTCAAATACAACGCGCTCTGGGTCCGGTGCGTGCTTTCGAATTATTTGTGCAATGTCTTTCGGATCAGATGGGCATTTTCCACGCCAAATCCGCTTACCATCCTGCCGGATCGCAATCGCCGTATCTTTCAAAGAAACATCAAGTCCAATATGCTGACACATGGTTAATCTCCATCCAATGGTTTGACCGAACCATTTCACAAGCTCGATACTCAATCATATCGGCAGGTACCTCATTCCCAAACATCCATGCCTAAGTGTGAAGCGTCCCGCGATTACCCCATGTTCTGCGATCCGTCTTCACCCTGGCAGAAAGGCACCGTCGAAAACACCAATCGCCGCGCGCGAAGATGGCTGCCGAGGAAGCGCGACATCACGGCAGTCACAGATCATGAATTGAAAATGATCTGCGACCGCCTCAACGCCACACCCAGAAAATGCCTCGGCTGGAAGACGCCCGCCGAAGTGTTCCGCGAGAAGATGATGGTAGAGATGGACCGATCTCCCTACCCTCAGAAGCAATAGGAGTCGCACTTCAGGTATCGCTCACAGTCCGTTGAGGGCGTGGTCCGCTTGCCTGAACATTCCCACGCGGGTTGAACCAAATGTATAGCTTCATCCAAACAACGATCCGCCACGCCACGACCACTCAATTCAGATGCTGACCTCTCAAGTGTGACGCGGCATTACACCTTAACCCTGCCAAATATACGGACAACAGATAGAATATAAGCAATAATAGTACGTCTTTCCCCAGGGATCATTAATTGCAATGCCATTTCACATTGAGATGGTTGGATTCCCCCTTCAAACGAACGGGGACACATGGCTTGACCCCGATTAGACTTCAAACCGAGTCCCATGGCGCTGGGTGAGCGCGGGTTGCTAAAATGCTCGGAGACCAATCGCATGAAGAAAATCACCGTAGCTCTGTCAGTCTTGTTAGGGTTCTCACCTTTCACCGCCTCCGCCGCCGAAGGTGTGGTGATTGTTTATGACGGCTCTAACTCGATGTGGGGCCAGATCGACGGCGTCGCCAAGATCGAAACCGCGCGGGAAGTCATGGCCGATCTGGTCGAAACATGGCCACAATCGACCAATCTGGGGCTTCTGGCATACGGACACCGGCGCAAAGGTGATTGCAGTGACATAGAACTCATGATCCCGCCGGGCCCGGTAGATCGGGCATCATTTCTGGAAACCGTGAACGCCATCACGCCACGCGGCAAAACGCCATTGACCGATGCCGTGGTGCAGGCGGCCAAGAACCTGTCGTTTCGGGACAATCCCGCCACCGTCGTCCTGATTTCGGATGGCATAGAATCCTGTCAGGCCGATCCCTGTTCTATCTCCGCTCAGCTTGAGGAACAGGGCATTGCCTTCACCACCCATGTCATCGGTTTCGATATCGCGCGTGAAGATCAACGGCAGCTTTCATGCATCGCGGAAAATACCGGCGGAACTTTTGTACCGGCGCAGGATGCCAACGAGCTGCGCGGTGCAATAGCGCAAGTGCAGCAGGTTATAGAAGCACAGCCGGAGTCCGTACCAAGCGTTGAACCGGAGCCTGAACCTAAACAAGAGGTGTCGGTATCGGCCCCAAAAACTGTGGTAGCGGGAACCCTATTCGATGTTTCCTGGAGCGAGGCCTTGAATCCGCGCGATCTCGTGTTGATCGCACTGGTCGGATCGGAGGCCGATGCGAAATCGAGCTACCTTCCCGTGCGCGACGACACCGAAGGGAAACTGACCGCGCCGTCCGAGCCGGGACTTTACGAGGTGCGTTATCGGCTGGATGAGGGGCGGGTTATCCTGGCGTCTGCCCCGGTTGAGGTTGTGGCCGCCGACGTCAGCGTGACAGCGCCCGTCTCTGTGGTGGCCGGAACCGTTTTCGATGTTTCATGGAGCGAGACCCTGAACGCGCGCGATCTCGTGTTGATCGCACCGGTCGGATCGGAGGCTGATGCTAAATTGAGCTACCTTCCCGTGCGCGACGATATCGAAGGGAAACTGACCGCGCCGTCCGAGCCGGGACTTTACGAGGTGCGTTATCGGCTGGATGAGGGGCGGGTTATCCTGGCGTCTGCCCCGGTTGAGGTTGTGGCCGCCGACGTCAGCGTGACAGCGCCCGTCTCTGTGGTGGCCGGAACTGTTTTCGATGTTTCATGGAGCGAGACCCTGAACGCGCGCGATCTCGTGTTGATCGCACCGGTCGGTTCGGAGGCTGATGCTAAATTGAGCTACCTTCCCGTGCGCGACGATATCGAAGGGAAACTGACCGCGCCGTCCGAGCCGGGACTTTACGAGGTGCGTTATCGGCTGGATGAAGGGCGGGTTATTCTGGCCTCGGCACCCGTGGAAGTCACCGTCGCAGAGGTCGCATTAACGGCACCGGCATTGGTTCGTGCGGAAACGGAAATTCAGGTTTCCTGGCAGCCGTCTGTCAATCCTCGTGATCTGGTGCTTATCGCCCCGGCAGGCTCACCTGCCGATGAGAAACTCAGCTATGCTCCGGCCCGCACGGAGAATAAAACCACGCTGAAAGCACCTTCAGAACCTGGCCTTTACGAGGTGCGCTACAGGCTTGACGAAGGCCGCCGTGTGATCGCCGCCGTGCCACTCGAAGTCGTGCCGGCAGACGCGCCGCTCGACGATGGCGCAGGGCTGAATGCACCAGAAAGTGCTGCGCCAAGTGAGACTATAACAGTCTCTTGGACCATTGCGCCCGAAGACGCCGACCGCCGTGTGGCGCTGGCCAAGGCAGATGCGCCTGATTTCACATGGATTTCAGCCCATCCGGTGGGTGCTGAAACCGAAACGGAAATCATCCTGCCCAATGAACCCGGCCTATACGAGGTGCGTTTCCTCGATCTGAGCATCCAGAGCGTTCTGGGACGCACGATCGTCGCGGTCGGCGAATGACGCCTCACCCAATGATACAACGGAGAACCCTCCCATGCGCAACTTGACCATAGCATTCGCCGGTCTTTTCTTCGCGGCCATGCCCGCTTTTGCGGCCGACCCCGGTGGCACGGTGACGGGCACCATCGACGGTGAAGAAGTCGAACTGTCCGTCTTTTCCCAGCAATCGGATTACGGAAACTCTCACATTTCCCTTTACATCATAGGCGATGCTCTGGGGGGGCGTGGTCTGGGTGCCATGAGTTTGGGTGCCGAATGGATGGGTAATCTGGACGGAAACTTCTCGCATGTGGAAGTCAGTACGCGAATGCACGAAAACCCCCTTCGCATGTATTACGGCGACGATGATGACGGGCTGACCCTGACTCTTACGAATTCCGCCATCGCCGGCGATCTGTTGGAGATCTCCGGCCGGGTGCAAGGGACCCTGACCCAAATGGACAGGATCGGCCACAAGAACCCCGATCCCGACGATACATTCAGCATCGACCTGAGTTTCGATGCTGTTCTGGAATAATTGTGAGGGCCGGACAATGTTTCGCAAGCTTTTCCTAGTCATCCTCTTGTCCATCGTCGCCACGGCGCAGGCGCATGCCCAATCGGGCAGTGAAGCCTGCCCCACGGCACCGCGCGACCTGCTGGCGGGGCTCGATGGCACATGGTCGGTTCAGCAGGGCGCGGGGGTGATGATCGTTCCGGTCATGGGAGCTATGCCATTGCCGCCGCATGAACCCTTGCGTCTGACGATGGCCTACGATCCGGAAACCGGTACATCGCAATTGACGGGAAATGGCCCGGACGAACAATTGATCATGTTTCCGACCCATGAATCGTTGGTCCCGCAAATCCAGGAGCTGGTGAGCGAGGCCGACAAGGAAGGCCTTCTGAATACCGGGGAAGACTGCGACTGGTACGCGCTGCCACTGATGGTCGGAACCAAAACCTATTCGCTTGATGCGCCCGCGTCACCCTACGGAACAACGGTGATCGCGCTGGCGCTTCCCGACGAATTGTCGAAGTCGATGCCGGTGCGTAGGTCGACGATGGTATGTTTTACCAGTAGGGAAAAGCAGGCCATCGGCGATTTCATAAGTGATAATGCCACCGCAGATTATGTCGTAAACACGATCATTCCAGCCATGGAGAAGGCTGGAAAGCTATATGTTATGGACGATTTCATTCCATGTACACTGCCTGGCACCGGTGACATGACCATGACATTGCTGGTCAAGTTCCAGAGCCCCAATTCCGGCACCGGAATGCTCATCTTCGAGGTCAACCAGAACGGAACGCGGGCCATCGCCAAGGCGCCCGTGACAATGAGCCGGTGACCGCGAAGGAGACCTCCGATGCCTCATGCCGTTGATCGAATTTTCTGGCTCATCAGATCGGCGATAATCCCTGTCGGTCTCGCCATGCTGGCAGCAGCCGTTCTGACGACATCTTCACAGGCACAGGAATGGCCGACGACCGATTGGCAGCCGGTTTGCTATGAATATCGGGCCTCAGATTGCGACTTGCAGGACGAAGGCATCACTGTCTCGCTTGAGCAACTGCGCGAAGCGAGCCGATATTTCAGCGCGCTGGGTTTTCGTCCACCCGCAATAGACAGGCGATACGCCAACTCGGATATATTGGGCACCTATCCGGCATTCTTCGAGCAACAACCCTGGGGTGATGGAAACACATGGGGTGCATATCACCCGGAAACGGAGCTTCTGCGCCTCTCTTACGAGGACTATTGGGTCTTCGACAGGGAAGGCGTCTGGTTCATGTACACACCCACGCATGAATTGTTTCATGCCATCCAGTTTGCCTACCCGGCACTCGCGGCGCTTTGGGACACTGGCAAGGAGGGTGAATGGATTATCGAGGGCACCGCAGTTGCAGCCGAAGCAGTACGCGCCGGGGACGTCGACGCGATTCGGCGTACGGCAGCTCTCGATTCTCCATTGTACGACATGCGTACGCTCAGTGGGGTTGAGAGCCGATATCTGTCCTACCCGTTCTGGCTCTACCTCGCTGACCGCTACGGCGGTGGCCTCCCCGACGGCATAACCATTTTGCACGACATCTTTAGCGATGCGGATAACTACGGGACACGCCGAAGGGCGATCGACATGATAGATGGCGCATTGCGGCGGTATGACCCCGAAGGACTGTACGACATCTATCCTTCGTTCATTGCCGAATATGGCGCCGAACAGAACCGATATTCGGACGTGGATACATATGACGTATTGCCTCCCGAAGATGCTCATCCGGGGCTTTATAATCTTCAGATTGACGGAACAGTCGCACCCCTCGCCGCAAAACCCTACCACATTCGGGCCATAGGAGTACCTGCCGGTGAGGATCACGAGGCCAGCGAAGTCGAAATCCGGCTCGAAACTGAAAACCCCGAAGCTCTGCACCTCATCGTCGATGATACCCGGTTTGATGCGATCACGAGATCATCGGGTGGAGAGCGCAACGTCTATACAGCGAAATTCCGCGGAGACTTAGCCACTGACGTTTTTCCGGTCGACGAATATTTCGTCCGCGTCGTCAATGTTTCTCGCGATCCGGCAGCCTACAGAGATCATAATTTCAAGCTGATCGTAACGGTCTACCATGAATACGCGTTCATGCAGAGCAATGGTAAAGCGGGTTCCCAATCCGGCTTGGCCGAACAAATTTCAAGCGCCTCGATGGAAAAACTCGATCGGATGTCCGGCTATCTTTCTCCACATGGTGGTCATCAAACCACACTAGAAATGGGCCTGTCCAACCCGTGCGTGTTGCGACTTCAGCTCTTTGACGAAGGGCGGAATCCCGATGCAGTATACTTCCAAATGAATCATGACGGTCCGATCGCGCCAGGAAGCTATCCGATCGTCAGTGAGCCGCGCGGGATTCGACCAGAGAATTATCCGAACCAAGTGCTTGCAGGGTTCACACTGGGTGAACTCCATCCTTTGGCGCAAGGCTATCCCCAGATATATGACGCCACGGGAGGCGTGTTGACCCTGACGACTGTGACGTCAAACTGGATAGTGGGAAGTGGACGCATCCTTGGCACTTTGCGTTCAAAGGGCTATGTCAGTGGCGGCCCTCCACCCGATGGGCCAAATCCTCACGCCATCGAGATCGATTTCAGCATCCGCAATCAATGGTCTACGTTGGATAGCGACGCTTGCGTTGTGAGTAGGCCATAGAGATCCAAGCCTCCGCAGCCCCGCGATGGGCGGCTGCCCCCTTCAAACGAACGGGGCGCGTAATCCCTAGCCATGATATCGGAATCTGAACATTCGAATAGCGAACTGATTGACAATTAGGAACGGGATCGCAATGCAGTGCAGAATCTATGGCTTGGCCCTCTTCATAGGCCTTGTTTCCCAGCCGGTGAGTGCGGAAGAATTCGGTCGAGTCACGTTCAGTTTCGACGGGGAGGAGAAGGAATGGTTCACGGTCATAGATCAATCCGGTGGAAGAACCCAAGCATCTGCTAGACTTAGTATTTCCAGACTTGCGGACACCATAACAATTGATGCCTATGAGGAACCGCGGTTTTCCGGGGGAGAAATTCTCAACATCCAGTTGATATACTCGAAGGGTATTCAATCTGTACAATCGCAGTTGCCAGAACACCTTCGGCAGCGAATTCGGGGGCTTCCGAACAATCCCAGCGGCGAAGATGAGCCTGAAAGCATCGACTATGCGCACCCTACTCCAGATATTATCCTTTTCACCGATGGCATGACCGGGCCCGTATGGGACGGACGCGGCGAACAAATTGAAATCCAGTCATATGATTTTTCCGGCGAGGTCGGACGGATAACGGCGCAATTCTCGACAGAATTTTGCCGTGCCGAGGAACTCTATGCCGATCCCGACGAAAGCAACTGTCAGCAAATTTCGGGCTCTATCGAAACGCAGGTCCAGCTTCCCGAAGATGGCTGATCAAGAAGGGATCATGTGTGTGCCAGTTAATAATATCACAGGGGAAGCCTTGCATGCAGTTTGTCGTGGGGCGTCTCAGTTGGCTTCTCGCAAGGACGGCACAGCTTACCGCTTCAATCATGGCAGCTTCAGCCGTTCTGGCGCCACCGATGCTGGCGGAAGAATGGTCTACGACCGAGTGGAACGCGAATTGTATCGAAGCCAGAGATATTGTTTGCGATCTCGAGGATAGCCGGGTCGAAGGCCTGCTCGATCAACTGAGCGAGACAAGCCGAACGCTGGAGGCCATAGGATTTCGCCCACCGCAGGTTTTGCCGGAGGAAGGATTTTTACAAAGTTCCCCATACATCGTCCATGTGCAGGAGCCGGCCATCGCTTGCGACATTGGTCCCTGCGTTGGCGGGTACAGTTTCAACGATGAAATCTTGTCCATAGCCTATGGGTTGCGCGTCACACTGGACGAGGTGCTGGTCCACGAGGTCTTTCATGCCGTCCAGGCCGCGTATGGCGTCGAGAGCATCTTTATGGATGACGGCAAGGATTGGGTTCTGGAAGGGATGGCCGAAGCCTTGGGCCTCGCGTTGTCAGAAAACCAGGGTGCTTCAGGCCATTATGGGACGCCTTATCTCGATTATCCGCTAAACGACCCGGCAACTTCAGCTGGTACTCCCGCCGACAACAGATACGCGACCTTTCCCTTCTGGTTGTATCTGGCAAAGCGATATGGAGGTGCACCACCCGGGCGATACCATATTTTCGATGTGTTTTTGGCTGAGGCGGAAAGGGTATCCAATGCTCTTCCTTCTTCCGGCAACTCATCTCCCAGGGGCTCAGTCCCAATCGCCGACGCCGCGCTAAAGGCATTCGACCCCAACGGGCTATACGATATCTTCCCGGCCTTTATTGCCGAAGTGGGCAACAATCGGAACTTCTTTGAGAGCGTGGCCGAAGTGAAACCGGTCCTTGGTCAACCGGGCAATGTTTCGGTGGAGACGGAGGCGAGTGTGAGGCCACTTGCAGCCCGCGCCTTTACTATCAGTATTCCCGAGCGGGCAAGTCTGACAAGCACAGGTAGCCGTGCTGTAGAAGTTCGACTGGTGTCGGATGATCCAGATGCGCTCCATTTGATCGTGGGAGATAACCGATACGACGAAGTCTCGGGGCCCAATCGCAACGTTTACTTCGAGGCTGGCGAAGACCTGGATCGCGAACTCTTTATCCGCGTCGCCAATGTCGGCCGCGACCCTGCCGCCTATAAAGATCAGAATTTCAAGCTAATCGTGACGATCTACCATGAATATATCGAGATGACGGGGCCCAACTCTGCCAGTCCGAACGATGTGGGGACGGACTATGCAGCTATCGACGCGCCAATTACGGTTTCAGGAAGGGTGTTCAGCCAGTTCTGGGGACCGATGCGCCTGCGGCTAATCCTCGAAGCCGGGCTGGATCAGCCCTGCATGTTTCAGCTCGACGCGTTCGGGAAAGACGAGCTCATAGGTATCAGCTTGATGTTGCTTCAGAATGGTCCCATGCGGCCGGGCGATTATCCGATTGCCCATCCCGGACCAAAGGAGATTGTAGGCCAGCAAGATCATGCCAGAGACTATGCAGGTCAGGTCGTGGCGACCTTCGTTCTGGACGAGAAGCATCCACTCGTCGGTGAATACGGGATGCAATACATGGGCCAGGCCGGCGTTCTGACAATCGAGTCGATCTCGCCCCATTGGGTTACCGGACACGTGCACATCGCGGGAACATGGACGACAACCCGTCCCACCTCCCTACCGTATGATGCCCCGCCTGCCGGGCCGACCGACCTTACAATCGAAATGGCTTTCAGCGTTTCCAACGCCGCGATTGCGTCTCGCGTCAATACCGCCTCCTGCATTGGACCATAGGCGTCAGGGATTGCAGAAAGTCTGCGACCAGTTCACACACGAAACGGGACATGAGGTTATGAATTACCATCTCAAATCGTTTTGCAGCGCGCTTGCATCCAGCGCGGCGCTCACCATGTCACTCATGCCACTTCCTGCCCTGGCGCAAGACGCCGAGCCGATGGTGTTCTGCGAGTATCAGCCATCGCTGGAGGAACTCGTCGGGGATTATATGGTGACGACCGGACCGGGTGTATTGTCGTCAGGCGGTGTCAAAATTCCGATGCCAGATGTTCAGACACATCGTGCAACCCTTGCCCTGATTGACGGCGTGCTGGTTCTTTATGCCGAGGACACCCCACCCATTGATCTGATGCCCGTTAGCGGTAGTGAACCGGACTGGGAGTGGTCCGAGTCCGACGACATCCAGATGCCCAGCAGCGAAGACGTGCGCCTGATGGAGGGATGCGACATCAACACGTTTCTCAGGCTCACCGGCAGGGGGATTGCAACCTCTCAGGAAGGCCGGACATTCGATTACAACATTAACCTTATCGCCAGCAAGGGATTGCTTTATGGTTTGCAATCGTCATGGTCGGTTGATGGCATGACGATGGATCTGCGCCTCACGCTGTCTGAAATCGACGGTTGATTGCAATCAAATTTCCCGAACCTCTACAACTTCAAGCAGTTGAGCGTTGGGCATTGGATTCCGCGTCGGGGGTTCCCCAGTCGATCGGCAGTTTGAGCGTGAAGGTCGAGCCGATTCCCGCATGGCTGATGCATTCCAGTTCGCCCCCCAGAAGCGTTGCTAATTGGGAGGCGATGGAAAGCCCGACGCCGATACCGGGAACGCCTTCCGAGGTGCTGGCGCGATAGAAGCGCCCAAACAGCTTTTCCTGTTCTTCATCGGAGATACCCACACCGCTATCCAGAACCGCAAAGCAAATCTGCCTGTTCAGTGCCGAAACCCGGATGGAGACAGGTTCAGTTTCAGGTGAGTATTTCACGGCGTTCGAAACGAGATTGTTCAGAATCTGCTCAGCCAGAAGCGCGTCGGTTTCGATAAACGGGGGCACCTCATCGGCGATCTGCACCTTTATGACGTGACCAGGAGTCTCGGCCAGCTGACCTGCTCTGACCCGATTGACGAGCGTTTCGATATTGCAAACCCCCGGGTCGGCCGTCACATGCCCCGCTTCAAGTCGAACGACATCAAGAGTCGCGCCGATCAGATCGGTCAGCCCCCCGACTTCAGCCCGGACCTGCTCCGCCCGCCGTTCGATTTCAGTCGGTTTCATGGTGCGCCCGCTCCGTAGCAGACGCTGCATCGCGGAATCAATCACGGCGAGCGGTGTGCGAAACTGATGCGAAACAAGGGCTACGAAGCTGCGATAGGCTTCAGCGATTTCCTGTTCGCGCTCGAAAGAACGCAGGAAACGTTGGCGCCCAGCCATGGCGCGCAACATGGTAACTGACAGAAATACCCCGAGCGCGACAATCGCCAGGATGGAGGTAATGACCTGCAGGATAGACTGACGCTGCTTGTCGAGCCGCGCGCCGGTGGCTTCCCATTGTCTGACCATAGAACGATTGCCGGCCTGCCCCAACTCCTGGATCAGCGGCCCCAGAACTTCGTGGATCGCGGCCACGGTTCCGGTATTGCCAAAAGACAGGTTGAGGATTTCACCCTCAAACGCTCTGATCTCCTGTTCAGCCAAGGCGAGATTGTCGCTCATGCCAAGATCGCTCATATATCGCAGTTGCGGTCCTTCGGAAAGGAGAGTCAGGCGGCTGAGCAAGACATTGTATCGCCTTTCAATATCGGCCGTCGATTGCGGCAGAGCCACATACCGAGTAACCGCAGCATCGAGAAGGAGCGCGGCAGACTGGGTGCGCGAAATCGCCCACAGCATGTTGTCGCCTTCATTCTCGCGCATCTCGGCCTCTGTTTCCGCAAGCCTGAACAGGGCGAATATGAGCAAGATAGCAAATGCGACGATGGCGGTCCCCGCCACGACATAAGCGATTATGTCGTTTCTCCGGGTCAATGCACTTCCAACTCGATGAGTTGCCAGACCCATCGGTAATCGTAGCGGATATCCTGCAATTCTTCGTGGTCATCGCGTGGATAGACGATCCAGAACGGCCCCTTGTCGCTGGGCAGCAGGCGCTTGCCGTCCATGCTGGCGGCGATGAGCACATCGAACCGCGAAAAATCCTCCATCGGGATCTCGATGACATAGTCGTTGAGCGCGACAGCCGTCACCCCCGTGCCTTCAGCGCCGACGTAATCGAGTAGATCCCGCATCAGGAAACCATCGAACCGCTTTACGCCATCGGTTACGACAGTCGTCGTTTCCAGAGTTGTCCAAGGCAACGCTCTGAGCATTTCCTCGTCGAACACCGCCATATGATCGCGGTTGGTCTGAGATATATTGCCGGTAATGGTCAGAACGACCTCACCCGCGGGAGCGGGGAAGGTTCCTTCTTCCGCGTTGGTGACCGGTGCAGAAAGACTTGTTGCCGCGAACACAAATGCGGCGCGCGCCGTTCTTTGCGCCCATATCATCCGCCGGGCATCGCCCTTTCCTCTCAAAGGGTGGGCTGCGCAGGCAAGTGTGTGTCGTAACATCGTTCTCCCCCTCGTCACCAAATAGGAGTATCAAACGCCTTTAACGACTTTCGTTCAACTACAGATAGCCGAAAGACTGGGATGATGCCCGCTTCGTTCACGCTGGCCGGCAGGTGACTCACGATGGTCTCAGCCGTTCGTTCGTGCCTGCCCATCCTGCTCGGCACGAGGCGGCTGGTAGGACAATGCTTTTTCTTTGAGTCTGGAGAACTTCTTTGACAGTTGTTCCAGCTTGGCTTCCCACGCCGGATCGGGAATCTGACCTTCGATGGTGCGGAAATAGACCTCCATCATGCAGGTCACGGCGAAGGGTTCCAGCAGGGCCGCCTTGACCGACCACGCAAAAAGCAGCGCGAAAACGATCCCACCGGCCGACCATGCTCCGGGAATAAGATAGACGGCCAGCGCCGCCGGGGCGAGCATGACAAGAAAAACCACGAAGGACAGCCCATAGACGATCAGGGCCAGCCAGGCCGCATTCTTGAGCATGGGCTTGTAGTTCTGCGCATAGAGAACCACCCCGGTTTGCGCGGAAGCCCAGGCATTATCGGATTTCGTGCGGATCGCATAGGCTAGGATAACCTCGTCGATAAAGCCAACGGCAATGCGCAGAAACGCACGCAGAATTGCGACCAGCTGCTGCGCGCCGGGGATCGGCAGAATGCTGACAATGCCGCGCACCAGCCCAGTGATGGCGCGCAACACGCCCTTGACCAGTTGATCGATCCCGAACAGCACACTGGCCTGCGCAAATCGCTGCGTCACTTCCTCGCGTGCATATGAGATTTGCGACCGTCCTTCGGGCATTTCTTCACCCTCGAGCAATTTGATCAAAACGGCGATATGACCGGCCTTGACGACATAAAGGATATACTCGCGCGCCAGATACATCACAGCGGCAACCGCGCCGAAGCCGAACACGCCGCCCCACAGCGTCGCGCTGGCCTGAAATCCTTCATCGCCAAAACCACCGATCCCCCAGCCGATCCCGGCGCCTGCACCGGTCATCAGAACATAGGCGAGAGTGGCGCCGAAATAGACCGCCATACGCAGCAATACGAAGGGCAAGGTCTTCACCATCAGCCCCAGCGCTCGACCGACCGAAAAATCCCACATGTATCCGTTGCTCCAGTCTACCAGATATATCCTCGTCACAGGTTATTGCGTCCCACGCTACGCGTCCCCCTCCATTTGCAGGGGGAGAAGCATTCAGTTTCCGGTTAGAGTTCACTAAAACACCGCATGAAAGGATGAACACAGATGTGGAAACCGGTTCTCACGATTCTCATGGCGACGTCGGCACTCGTTTTGGGTATGTCGCTGTCGGCGGTAGGGCAAACCTCCATCGACAGATCCCCCGAGGCCGAGGCAATCGTCATTGTCGAAAGCGCGGAATATCAATTTTCCGGTAATTGTTTGCTCATGAGTCGAGGCAACGCAACTCAGCTTAGAATGACGGTTCCAGGCAGTGGGCCCGATGGCGCGCACGTATATCTTGTACTCTACGCCACGACATTTGCACCAACCCAGTTCACGATTTACGCCGCCCCCACTCCCGAAGGCGCCCAAAACGCATCCTCGAACGATGACCAATCAGCATGGCTTGTGCGCGGTGGAGCCAGCCAGGAAGGGGTCGAGTTTTCACCGGGCTCACTGTCTGCGGACATGACAGCCTCCGTCTACGCCAACGGCGAGAAGGTGATCGACGAAACCACCGCTCGGCTTGATATTGCCGGGTGCTGATGCGCTCACCGAAAAGTTTACGCCGCAATCGAGCATGGTATTTTGTTCAACCAGCGTGTTTATTCGGTCGTAAGGGAAGTTGTCTGAAATGATCACAACAGCCAATGGCGCGAAAAGAACAATTCTATGTGTCGAGGACGAACGGCACCTGCGGCAGGATATTATCGAGGAGCTCGTTGCCGCGGGCTATGAGGCCGTCGGCGCGGCAACCGGGCGCGAAGCACTGAGAGTTCTGGACACGGCCCGCCCTGATCTCATCCTGTGCGACATTTCCATGCCGGAACTCGACGGTCACGGGTTTCTCAAGGCACTGCGCGGCAAACATCCCCACCTCGCTCATGTGCCGCTGGTGTTCCTCACGGCGCTGGACGGACGGGATGAAATCATCAACGGCAAACGCGCCGGGGCTGACGATTACCTGGTGAAGCCGGTCGATTATGATCTCATGCTTGCCACGATCGAGGCGCGTTTGCGGGAGGTTAATCGCATCGATGAAGGTATCTGGAATCTGCGCCAGGCAATGTCTGCGGCACAATCAGGCGCTTCCACCTCAACCGACGGGATACAAAAGGTTCTCGACCTTCTTTCCTTTGGCGTCGTCTTGCTTTCTGCGACACAGGTCGTCTTTGCAAACCGGATCGCACGGGATATTCATGACGCTCGCGACGGGATTTCAATCGACAAGGTCATCCATACCGACTCTGCGCGGATCACGGCTGACATACGGAACCGGTGGCACGAAGTCAGCGAAGCGGCGCGTCAAGGCCGTGACTGCCTAGCCAGTCTGGCTATTGCGCGCCGCTCGGGTGGTCGGGACTTCCACCTGACAATCTGTGCGCTACCCGGTATCTCTCTCGCCTCCGAGATGGAGGCACAGACTGTGGCCTTCATTACTGATCCCCAGAACCGCCCTGCCATGTCGGCCGAGGTCCTCGCGGATCTCTTCGATCTCACCCCGACAGAAGTTGAAGTTGCCCGTCTTCTCACTCAGGGGCAGCGAACCGATAAAATCGCGAGCGAGCTTTCCATCGCTCCGACTACGGTTGCATTCCACCTGCGCAACCTTTTTGACAAGACCGGCACCCGTCGGCAGGCGGATTTGATCGTCCTTCTTCTAACGGGGCTGACCTCTATCGACCCGGCACAACCCACCATAAGTGGAGCTTCCACTTCATGACGATACGGCCCAACATTGTCACAGTTCTGGCAACAATTGCCGCCTTACCCGTGCCGGCAGTGGCGCAGGATTGGCAAAGTGCGTACACGGATCTCGACCCGAACCGCTGCGAAATTGTGGAACGATACGATCTTGCAGTCGATTTCGCTTGCACAGGGTTGGCAGGCTTCCCCGTTCTGCTTCGACACGGCGAACATCGCGTCTTTGTTTCCTACGGCCCGGATGCCGCGAACGAAATCGCGTGGCAACAAAGCTTGCCGAGCAGAAACAAAACGGGCGAAACACTCGAGTGGATCTTCTCCGGCCCGCCCGAGGAAGCATCGCAACCGGTCGCGACGGTTCTGCGCTATTTCATTGATCGCAGCGAGATCAGAGGTCCTGACGAACAGGTGCTGGTTGTGACCAAACTTGAGCCAGGTAATACCTGCCACGTCGCCTATATCGATGGACGCCGGAACGCACAGGCAAACGAAATGGCTCGTCAGGCCGCCCAGGAACTCGTTCCCGACTGGGATTGTGCCGGAATGCAGGCGCAGCCATATGGTACCATGGGCGTAACCGGTTTCTCGGAAGCAGAATAATCCCGACGACCACTCCAGCCTGACCTCCCAGAGGGATACCCCGCATGATGCAGCGGTAACAGCTAGAAGCGATCTTCGCCCGAGTTCTATCTGAATGGCGGTCACACGACTTGCAAACAATGCGCCGAGCATTTCGGCATATCAATTGGGCAGTCCATCGACCTCACGAGTATCGCGAATTTGTTGTTGGTTCGCGTCAACCTCGTCGATCAAGCTTTCAAGCTCTGACCGAGGCGTTTTCTAAATCGTCATGCTTCATAACCTACTCTCTTGGACATTTCTGACATTTTTCGTAACAGTAGTCGTGCGAAGAAAAGTATGCATGTGCAAAGTTTATAACTTGTCACACAACTTATAACAATCTACAACGGGGTTGCCTGGTGAAGGCACCCTGTTCGTCGGCCAATGGAAAGAGCGCGAGAATAGGGATGGATTTAGACAAAGAAGCGCCGAATGTGGTTACGACCAAGCATTTCCACGAACTCCTTCGATCAGGGTTCCAGGCTGAAGTCGTCTGCACAGAGGACGCATATAAGAAAGCCGCTGTCTGGTATGGGGAGTGGGTTGTCCGCGTCGTCAACGCCGACGGCACCTTTGAAAAGCATATTTCGTCCACTCGGATGCCCTCCACTCCAGGCGAGAACATTAAGATCCGAACGGCCAAAACGGCCAATGGTCTCATATCGCTGCTTCACGCGGCTGGATTCCGAATTCCCGCAATTCCTATGGAAAAAGGCACGCGTCAGATTTTGTCGCTCGGCGACAACCCGGCTACTCCAAGCGACGACTAGCAATCTTCTTCTTTTTGCGTTGCTGGATGCCCCTGCCTCGGTAAAAGGTTGGGCAATCGGGGACGGTGGCTCTGGAAGCTATGGGGCATCCACCCCGACGGTAAAGAAGAGCCAGTCACTAACAGCAAAACTGGCGAAACGCGCAATATCAAGCCTGCTGATGCGCTCGCCAGTTTCCACGTGCGCATCTTCCCAGGCGCGACCAATGTCCCCGTCTCGACACCGCGCCAGATCGCTGTGTCCCAGGAAGGGCAAGACCACAGCTCCGAAGATTGAGCCTTGTGAACGCGATGCGCTTCTAGCGCAGTCCGCAATTCTCACGACGCAGTTGAAAACAATCAACCAGAGCGTCGTTCGTGTAATTTTTGCTAGTATTGGTTCTTACGTTGCTCTCTTCTCACCCCTTGCGGCAGAGACACTGAGCCCTGTTGCGTTCCGGGCGATCGCAGAAAACTGCGCTCCCTCGGTTACCCCTGAAATCATGGAGAAGATCGTCAAAGCCGAAAGCGGCTTCAGACGGTTCGCCATCGGTGTAAACGGGGCGAACCGCCGAAACTACAACCCCAACTCGCATGAGGAAGCTACGCGGATCGCGCGCGAGTTGATCGCGCAAGGCCATTCAATCGACATGGGCTTGGGGCAGATCAATTCTGCGAACCTGGAATGGCTTAACCTGACAGTTGAAACCGTGTTTGATTCATGCACAAACCTCACGGCATCGGAGGTGGTGTTGCGTGATGGTTATGACCGCGCACGTAAGCAAGGTTCGGATCCCCAGACTGCGCTACACCAAGCTCTCTCAGCCTATAATACCGGAACATTCACGCGCGGCTTTACCAACGGCTACGTTGAGCGCGTGATGGGCGGGGACATTGAAGCGCCCGCCACCACCAAACCACAACCCGCATCAGCCTCTACGCCTGTGGACGTGGACGCAACCCCGGCATGGGACGTGTTCACAACAGGCTCAAACTCGCCTGCTCTCGTGTTCAATTGAAAGGAACCGCCCCATGAAATCTATCGCAGCATTTACCAACCGCTTGGGGGCCCCTGCGAGCATTGCACTAGTGCTTCTACTCGGCTTTTCCGGTCCCGCCGCAGCCGCAGGTTTCACCGACTTCCTGAACAATGTGGTCAACGAATTCAACAGCGCTCGTCGTCCGCTGGCGCTGATCGCTGTCATGATCGTTGGTGCGCTTTACATGTTCAATGTCATGGACATGCGCCGGACAGGCCAGGTCATTGTAGGGATTATCATAATCTTCGCCGCTGGTGAAATTCTCGACCTGATCACCGGGTAAACATCATGGAGGAGGAACGGTTGAACCACGACAAACTGTACTTGGCACTGACCCGTCCGGCTACGATTTACGGAGTACCGCTTGAAGCTGCGTTCATCTCGGTTTTCGTTGGCGGACTCGCCATGATCATAGGGGATTCTATCTTCTACCTGATCCTCGCCGGTCCTCTCCTTGTGATCTCACACTTCATCGTAAAGCGTGATCAGAACGCATTCCGCGTGCTTTTCAGATTCTTCGATACAGGCGCGAAATGTCGAAACCGCCCCCACTGGGGCGGTTCTTCGCCTTCTCCCCTCCGGGTCCAAAGAACATACAAGATTGAGGAAGTTGACTGATGAGTTTTTTCAGCCGCCTATTGAAACGGGAAATGATGGCCACGGAATATTTACCGTTCGTTCGTCATGCGGATGAACATACCATCGTCACGACAAACCGCGGTGCATTCCAAATGCTCAAAATTGACGGTACTTCGTTCCGCACCGCGGATACGAGCGGCATCAATTCGCTTCATGACGGTTTGAACCATCACATCCGCAACATCGCGGATGACAATGTGATGATCTACACGCACATCATCCGCAGCGAAGACCAAAGCTATCCAGACGGTGAGTTTACGTCTGAATTTGGTTGTTGGCTCGACAATACCTATCGCAAGCAAGTTCAAGGAAAATGCCTGTACCGCAATGATATTTACGTCACCATCTATATGCAGCCGCGCGGCATGGCCGCATCACGATTGGCGACTGGCGTAAGGCGCGCCCGAAAGAGCCAAATCGAAGCTGATCAGGACCTGCTTGAACAGCTCGAAGATAGAACTTCTGTTCTTGCCAAAAACCTTGCTCGTTACGGGGTTCAGCGTCTTGGTCTTGTGAAGAGCAAACTAGGATTTACCTGCTCAGAGCCTATGAGCGTATTACGCCAGCTCATCAATGGGCGTTATCAGTTGTTGCCGCTTGTGCATGGCGCAATCGGCTCGGCCATTTATACGGATCGGGTGATTTTTGGTCGCGAAGCGCTGGAAATCCGTCATTCAGCGGACTCCACTTTTGGCGCCATGTTTGGCGTCAATGAGTATCCCTCTGTTACACGTCCCACGATGTTGAGCGACCTTTTGACTGCCCCGTTTCGGTTTGTCTTGTCGCAGTCGTTCCGGTGCATAGCACGTTCCGAAGCCATCAAGAGCATGAAACTCAAGGAAGGCCGGATGCGGAATGCAGGCGACGATGCAGTTTCACAAGCCGACGAGCTGAGGGATGCGCGCGATGAGCTTATGTCCGGCAACTACGTCATGGGCGAACATAACATGTCCCTGCTGGTATTCAGCGATAGCCTGAAAGCGCTCCGTGAAAACGTGTCTGATGCAAGCAATCTCCTTGCGAATTCTGGCGCGATTGTAGCACGCGAAGATCTGGGCATCGAAAGCGCGTTTTGGGCACAGCTCCCCGGCAATCATTCAAAGCGCCTGCGTCCTGCGCCTATGACCAGCCGCAACTTTGCGTCCTTCTCCCCGCTTCACAACTACCCCACGGGGCACCGCGACGGGAACCATTGGGGCAAGGCAGTAGCCAAGCTGAAAACCAGTGCTGACAGTTCGTTCTACCTGAATTTCCATGTCGGCGATCTGGGCCACACAGCGATCTACGGCCCGTCTGGATCGGGTAAAACCGTTGTCATCAACTACGCGCTGTCTCAGCTTGAAAAGCTCAAGGTAAAGCGGGTTCTGTTCGACAAGGATCGCGGCGGTGAAATCTTTATGCGAGCAGCTGGGGGCACGTATCTTGCTTTGCACACTGGCGAACGTACAGGCTGTGCCCCGTTCAAAGCCCTGGACCTGACCCCCGCCAACCAAGCGTTCCTGGTGGCACTGACGAAAGCTATGCTCGCAGACCCGAACCACCCGTTTATAGCTGGGGACAATGCTCGGATTGAGGCGGCTATTTCAGATCTCGGGAACGTGCCGCAGGAACAGCGGTCAGTTTCCGTTCTTCGGGAACTGGTCGGCTTCAGGTCCGGTGGCGCTGATGACATTGGCAATCGGCTGGACAGGTGGGCGGATGATGGTCGTTTGTCCTGGGTGTTCGACAATGACCAAGATGAAATCGGGTTTGATGACGAGCTGATCGGTTTCGACATTACATCGTTCTTGGATGATCCGACTATTCGCAATCCGATGATGATGTACCTCATGCACCGGGTCGAACAGCTCATCAACGGTCAGCGCATTGCCATTGTCATTGACGAGTTCTGGAAAGCCCTGGCTGACGACTTCTTTGTTGATTTTGTCAAAGACAAACTCAAGGTTATCCGAAAGCAAAATGGCATCGTGATTGCTGGCACTCAGTCAACCTCTGACGTGGTGAACAGTCCAATCGCGAGAACCGTTATCGAGCAATGCGCCAGCCAGATTTTCTTTGCCAATGAGAAGGCCAATGAAACCGAGTTGAGGCAGGAACTTGGCCTCACACAGCGCGAATACCAGATTGTCCGCAACGAACTGTCCATTGGTCAATTCTTGATCAAACAAGGCGGCAATTCGGTTGTGTGCGAACTCGATCTGCGCGGACAGGACGACGCCCTTGCCGTCCTGTCCGGGCGCACAGAAGAAACTAATCTGATGAACACCATCAGGGCGCAATACCCTGATCCGTCTCAGTGGCTCCCCATTTTCCACATCAAACGAAAGGAATTGTCATGAAACTCAAGGCTGCTCTACTGCTCTCCGCCATGGTCCTCACACAGTCCGCTTTTGCTGGTGTTCCGGTTATTGATGCCACCGCCATTGCCAACGCCAAGCAGGAATTTACCCAAGAAATAGCCCAGATGGTCAAGGAACTGGAAGAGGCGAAGCGGCTCTATGATGCTGTAAACGGCCTTACCGACATGGCTGATATTGCCGAAGTCCTGAATGATCCGCAGGTACGCGAATTGCTCGGGCCAGAGGCCATGCAGATTGCGAGCTCGTTTGATGTAAACCTTGATGCGCTTGGCGATCTGTCCAGCACCGCGCAAGGCTTTTTGGATCACACCAAGGTTTCGCCCTCTGACGTGTCAGCCGAGGATTTCTATCGGCAAGAGCTGGACCGGATCGGTGCGCAATCGGCTCGAGATGCTGCGATCGGGGATCGCATCGTTCAAGCCGCTGACGACCGCCTAGCGGGCTTGGAGCACTTGCGTCAGGCGATTGGTGGCGCATCCACACAGAAGGAAATCGACGCGCTCACAGCTCGCATGCAGGTCGAATCTGCCATGCTGCAAAACGACACAAACCGCATTCAAGGGCTGGCAATGCTGCAAGAGGCGCAGGCCAAAGTTGAAGAACAACGCAACCGGGAAATTGCAGCTCAGAACCGCGCAGCGACCATGAACGCAGCACAGGAGCTATACAACCAATGAAAATGAACCTCCGCGTCCTTGGCCTCCTTCCTCTCGGCCTGCTGCTCGCGGGATGCTTCGAAGAGGAAGAACCAAATCATACCGTTCAATACTTTTTGGATAACCCAGAAGCTCGCGCGGAAATGATGGAAAAGTGCGAAGTCATGGACGATGCGCTGACTGATGCGAATTGCTTGAACGCGAGTGCGGCAACGCAGTCTGCCGCCCGTGACGAAAACCAGAAGCGCCAACAAGATGCAGTGAAATCTCTATACGGCGACGGGAGCTAAGTAAGGCGATGTGGCAGGGTCTTTATGATGATTTCATCAGCAATTTGACTTCGCAAACCGATGCTATTGCTGGAAACATGTCGTCGGCTCTGACCCCACCTCTTACGGCTGCTATGATGCTGTATATCATCCTGTACGGCATCGCGATCATACGCGGCTCGATCCAGGAACCCGTCTTGGATTTTGCCGTGCGTGGTATCAAACTGGCTATTATTTGGTCTCTCGTTTCTTCCGCTGGTGAGTACACGAGCTGGGTTGGCTCCACGATCAACAATGGCATTTCAGAGTTCATTAATGCGCTAACTGGCGGCTCAGGAACCATGCCGGGTGATTCCGTTATGGTTCAGGCACATGAGTTCGCGGACAAAGTTCAGGAACAATATGCGAGCGAAAGCTGGACCGGCGTAATCGTCGGCGGCATCATTGCGATTGTTGTCCTGGTCACGGCATTCATCTTCGCCGCAATCGCTTTTGTGGTCAGCCTGTTGACCACGTTCGCCCTCTCGATCATGGCCGGGATTGGCCCGCTGTTCATTTGCTTTGCACTGTTCGACGCCACACGCGGTTGGTTCTTTGCATGGCTCGGCCAAATCCTCAATTTCGCGCTGGTCAAATTGCTCGTGATTGTCCTGACGGTTCTGATCGTTTCGCTTCTGGGCAACATCTACACGCAGACGTCAGTGCTGGATATTGGAGTCGCATGGGGGGCTTACGTCAGCGGCCTGCTATGCTCGATCATTTTCTTCTTCCTCATTCCGTCCATCGCCTCCGGCCTGTCGGCTGGCGCGCAGGCGTCGACCGGAATGCTTCAACGCTCGGTTGAACGCAATCTGGGCATTCCGACACGCGGCGGCACGGGCGGAAGCGCAACAAGAACATAGCGCCGGACATATCCAGCGCTGCAACTCGTACATCAAGGTAAACCAATGAAAAAAATTATCTTAGTCGCCCTGCTCGGTGTAGCGGGATGCGCAACCAATACGCCCTTGCCCGATGTTCGTGGATCAGTGGTGCGCCCGCTGAACCCGACGCAATGGGACTACCAAGAGGCACTGCAACGCAAGCAGGCCGAGATTGGCGTCAACGGAAATGGGGCAAGCAATGATCCAGAATGAGAAAGAGCTTAAGCAATACTTTGAGGAAGCTCGATCCTTTGACCAAGACAAACTGCTTGCAGCGCAGCGTTCTCAACGGCTGGCTTGGGCGGTAGCTGGTATCTCGGGGCTGATCGCATGTGCCGGCGTTTTTGCTGTGGCGGCTTTGGCCCCGTTGAAGTCGGTCGAGCCGTTCGTGATCCGAGTAGATCAGGCTACCGGCGTCCCAGAAGTAATGACTGCTCTGACCGATGGTCAGGAAGCCTATGAAGAGGCAGTCGCGAAGTATTTCCTGGCCCTCTATGTCCGCACACGCGAAGGCTATTCCTATGCCGCCCGCAACGTGATCTTCAATCATGTGATGCTCATGTCCGGCCCGGATGAACAGGCGGAGTTTGCGGCGCACTACAACGCCTCAAATCCTGACAGCCCGCAGTATATCTATGGCAGAAAAACTAAGGCCGAAGTCCAAATCCGCTCTGTCTCTTTTCTAGACGATGGGTTGGCGCAGGTCCGTTACTACCTGGTCACAAAGAACGAGGATGAGGACTTGGAGCGGCGTAGTCAGTGGGTCGCCACCCTCAACTACGAGTTCGACGGTGCAGCAGAAATAAGCTCGCAAGACCGATTGATTAACCCGCTCGGCTTCGTCGTCCCAGACTACCGAACAGACCCGGAGGTCGTGCAATGATACGCATAGCCGCAATCTTTACCGCCGCTCTTTTGACGGCAACCCCAGCCCTCGCATTGGACATTCCAAGCCCCAGCAGCTCGGATAGTCGGGTGCGGTCCGTGAACTACAATGAATGGGACGTGGTGCGCGTCATCGGTACGGTTCGTACAACGGTTCAAATCGTGTTCGACCAGTCAGAGGAAATCTTGGACGTGGCCGCTGGCGACAATGTCGCTTGGGAGTTCAAACCGCGAAACAACATCCTGTATCTGAAACCCCGTGAACCGCATCCCCCTTCAAACGTGCAAGTTGCCACTGTACGCGCAGATGGTACGACCCGGACCTATTCTTTCGAACTGATCACGCGCGAAGGAGAGATTTTGGCGAATAACCGCGATGTGTATTTTCAGATCAGGTTTCGCTACCCGCGCGATAAAGCGGATGCCCGTCGAACTGAAAGAGCTGCACAACGTCAAGCCGCACAGGAACAAGCCGCGCGGTCTCGTTTGTCGGCATCCGTCGCACATTCTGGAACAAAAAACTGGCAGTTCCTGGCGGCGGGCTCGCGAAACCTGCAACCGGCCAAAATTTTTGACAATGGCGATATGACGGTTCTGACGTTCAAACGCAGCAACCGTTTGCCGTCTGTCTACATGGTGGGAACCGATGGAGAAGAGCGGTTAGTGAACACGACTGTCCGCCGGAATGAGGTCATCGTGCATGACGTTGTCCATGAAATTCGTCTGCGCCTCGGGCGCGAGGTCACGGCGATCTACAACATGGGCATCGGCAAAGGCCACACGTCAATCAGCACCAGCACAACCAGTCACCACGTAGAACGCGAAGTCATTGGAGGGAGCAACTAATGGCAGTCGAGCAAGACAGCCCCACCGATGGGCAAACTTTGGACGGCGAGCGCGGTATTACCGCTATCGCTGAAAGCAAAGGCAAAGCGGGCGGATCAGAGGTAGGTAAAAAACTCGGTGTCGCGGCTGGTATAGCATTTCTTGGTTTTCTCGCGTTCCTGCAATGGCCAACTCATGAAGAACCGCCAGCAGAAGAGGTTCTTGAAAGTACACGCCGCATCAAATCGGGCAGTCAGTTTCAACCTGCCGATATTGCAGAGCCACAGCCCGTACCGGCTACACCAGCAGCAGCACCGGCTGAAGAACAGCCTGTCGGGCCAATCGAGCGGATCAGGATCGAGCAAACGGGATTGCCAACCGAACCAACCGAAGCTGAATTGTTGTTTGAAAGCTCAAAGCGCGCTCCGCTGATGGCGTTTGAAGGCGCTCGCACCTCGTCACCGCAAGCCGCGGCAACAGGGGCTGATGGCGCCGGGCTGTTTGGTTCAACCGATAGTGGGCAAGGTCAGGGAAACTCTGGCCTGGCGGCGGATTTGCAGGCAACCAAACTTGAGGGTTCGCCGGCTACGGTTTTGGCAAATCCTCACCTGACCATCACGCAGGGCACACTCATTCCGTGTTCACTTGATACGGCTATGGACTCGTCTCAGCCGGGAATGGTCCGCTGCACCGTGAATGACGACATATATTCGACCACCGGCACCGTAACCCTTTTGGAAAAGGGAACCCGCATCGTTGGTCAGTACCGTGGAGGGCTGCAACGCGGCACAAAGCGCCTCTTTGTGATCTGGACGCGTGCAGAAACGCCAAATGGTGTTGTTGTAACGCTCGACTCGGCCGGAACGGATGGTCTCGGCCGAGCTGGCTTCAACGGCGCCATTGATACACAGTTCTGGACCCGTTTTGGCGGCACAATCATGCTGTCCATCATCGACGATGTTCTTGCCGGTTTTGTTACCAGCCAGAGCAACGCCGACAAGATTGAAAATACGACCGATGGCGTAAGCAGCCTTGCGCAAACGGAATTTCAAAGCACGATCAATGTCCCAATCGTTTTGCGTAAGAACCAGGGTGAAAAGGTCGCCGTGATGGTGGCGCGTGATCTGGATTTCTCAAACGTCTACCGACTGAAAACGAGATAACGGAACATGCACGATGGAAACATGCCTCGGCTAGCCCCTGCGGGGCTTGCTTCCTTCTTGGCCCCGCTCCAAGACTACCTAGACCAGCCTGATGTTATCGAACTTTGTATAAACCGGCCCAAAGAGCTTTTCGTTGAAACTTATGACGGCTGGAAGATTGAGTATATCGACGCGCTCACATTCGCGCATCTGAGCAGCCTGGCTACAACAGCCGCCACTTTCACCAAGCAGTCAATCGACCCGACGCACCCCATTTTGTCGGGTAGTTTGCCGGGCGGCGAACGTATCCAGATTGTGATACCTCCGGCAGTTCCACAAGACACTGTCAGTATCACGATCCGAAAACCGGCAGAGCGCACATTCACACTTGAAGATTATGAGCAGTCGGGAATGTTTGACGACATTTTTACTGAAATAGGCTCGTTGTCGGACGTGGACAAAACGCTGCTCGATCTTCATTCCAAGAAGTCGTGGAAAGCGTTCCTGAAATACGCTGTTCGGAACAAAAAGAACATTCTGGTATCTGGTTCAACCGGATCAGGTAAAACCACTTTCTCAAAGGCACTGATCCCGGAGATACCGGACAATGAGCGCATCCTGACAATTGAGGACACTGTTGAGCTGGTCATACCCCAGCCTAACAACGTGCGCCTTATTTACTCTAAGGATGGCCAGGGTCAGGCCAAGCTATCAGTTCGTCAGCTTCTCGAAAGCTCGTTACGGATGCGTCCTGATCGGATTTTCCTTCAAGAGCTGCGAGACGCCGAAGCGTTCTATTACCTGCGGAATGTTAACACCGGGCACTCGGGCTCGATCACAACCATTCACGCAAATTCCGCCATGCTGGCCTTTGAACAGCTCGCTTTGCTGGTCAAAGAAAGTGAGGCCGGACGTGATCTGAAACGCTCAGAGATTAAGGAAATGCTGTTGCAGATGGTTGATGTGGTTGTGCAGGTCAAGCGCAGAGATGGCCGGTTCCGCATCACTGAAATTTTCTTCGACCCAACCCGCAAATTCGAAGGAGCCAAATCGTGATACTTGAGAAGTGGCCTGAACTATCGCCAGCCGCGAAAGGCACATTTCTAGGGGCCTGTACCATTGTCGCCGCAATCGGATTCCTGATAATTTCTGGATACGTCCTCAGTCGTGGATTGGGTCTTACATACGATCCGGTTGCGAGCATGGCCCTTTACCCGAAACTGGTAATAGCCCGTGGGTTTGATGGGGAGACAGGCCGTTGGGTTAAAATCGCAAGTTACGCAGGGGCGGTGCCAGCTCTGGGCATGATCATCGCCTTTCTGATGAACAAGCCTAAGCAAGACCTGCACGGCAAAGCGCGCTTTGCCGAAAATCGGGACATAAAGGCTGCGGCGCTGCGGTCGAAAAGCGGGCTGATAGCCGGGTTCACTGGCCCCCTGCCCTCTCGGAACTACGGTAAGCCGGTAGATAAGATGGGACGGCACGTTGAGGACGGCGGGGCCGTCAAAATCGCTTCTACAGGCCACTTGACACCCAGGAATCTGCTTACCTATGGCGGGCCAGAACACATGTTCATTTATGCGCCCACGCGCTCCGGTAAAGGTGTTGCCGTCGTCGTGCCAAACCTGTTGAATTGGCCCGGTTCTGCGGTTGTCCTCGACATTAAAAAAGAAAACTGGACGTTGACGGCGGGCTTTCGTCAAAGCGGTGGGCAGGACGTTTATCTGTTCGATCCGCTGGAACCGAATGGCAGAACACACCGCTGGAACCCGCTTTCAACGGTACGTCGGGGCGGTGATTTTCAGATTGAAGATTTGCAGCGATTGGCCGACCTGTTCATTCCGGTGCAATCGAAAGACCCCTTCTTTGACCGAGCGGCACAAACCGCCTTTGTCGGTGTCGGCGGCTATCTGGCTGAGACCCCGCGTTTGCCGTTTACCCTGGGCGAGATTTTCCGGCAGCTCACACTTAGTGGTGATGTTGTTAAGACCTTCAAAGACCGTATTAAGAAACGCAAAGATGATGGTCACCCGCTCTCGTGGCAAACTGAGGCTGCGCTTACTGATTTTATTTCTAAGTCGGAAAACACCTTTGAAAGCGTCAAGTCCACGATTACGGCCAACCTGGGACTGTTTGCCAACCCCTTGCTTGACCGTGCGACTTCTGCATCAGATTTCGATTTTGCAGACCTTCGGAAGCGGAGTATGTCAATCTATGTCGGCATCACGCCCAACAACCTCGGACGCCTCGGCCCGTTGCTCAACCTGTTCTTTCAGTCATGCGTTGATGCCAACATGCAAGAGCTGCCCGAGAACAACCCAGAGCTAAAGCACAAGGTTCTGCTTTGCATGGACGAGTTTGCCGCTGTGGGTGAACTGCCGTCCTTCAAGCGTGGTATCGGCTACTTTGCCGGGTATGGCTTGAAGGTGCTGACAATCATCCAGACGCCCGCCCAACTCTCGGACATTTACGGAGCGGATGGTGCGGCCGCCTACATGGATAACGCGGGGGTTGAGGTCGTCTTCACTCCGAAGAGTTTGAAAGAGGCGCGCAACCTGTCCGAGCGGTTTGGTACGTTGGCGATGGAAAGCAAGAGTGAGTCCCGATCAAAACACCTCGCCAACAGCAAAGGTACGACCGTCAGCACCAGTGAGCAAAAACGCTCTCTGATGATGCCTCAAGAACTGCTGGCTATGGATCAGTCCAAAGCACTTGTCATCATCGCCGGGCAACCGCCCGTGATGGCGAACAAGCTACGGTACTATGCTGAAGAGGTGTTTTTGGAACGGTCGAAAATCGCCCCGCCGGAAATTCCATCAATCTCCCCGGGCGCATTGGACGGTAAGGTTGCAAAGGTCGAAGCGGAAAACCTCGAACTGCGGAAAGAACAGGTCGAGACGCGCGAAGAGCTGGCCGCTTTGAGGGAAGAGTTGGCTCGGATCACTGCCCTGGCTGAGTACCGCGACGAGAACGTGGCAAACGGACAACCTGCAAGCGTCGAAATGACCACCGAAGAAATTACAAACCCGGGTGGCATTATGCCCGAGCGTTTGAAGCTCGATCATTCCAGCGCCCGTGAAAAGCTCGCTGCGCTCAAAAAATCAGGAAAACTCACTTCGCAGGACGGTGCCAAAGAACTGCTTACGTCTCTTGGCGTCGATCTTCCCCACCCCGCTATTGCATAGATTGAGAGGTAGTCATGGCTGACACACAGAACCAGATAAATCACAACTTCGAACTGTCGTATGGACATTCTGACGACAAGAACAGCTATGCAACTGCGGTCGAAGCTGGGAAAGCCTTCGCGGATGCTGATGCGAAACTTGCTCCCCGAGTCATTGAATCGGATGATAAGGGCGCTCGTACTTTGGCAAATAGTGGTCGCAGTGGCGATGCGTATTACAAGCAGGTGCCAACGCTGGAAGCGGTCCAAGCTGACAAACCTCGTGAAATCGATGTACAGTTTTGGACGGCCTATCATGACCGGATCGCAGAGAAAGCCCATACGGAAAGTGCCCCTGCCCTGGATGATACGCCTATCGAGCTGAAAGAGCCTGAGAGGCAGCAACCCCAACAAGGCCGCAAGGATGAGGGAAAAGAGCCGCCCAAAGAGGCCCAGCCTGTAATGACGCCCGCTCTCGACACTGCTCCTGAAGGATCGGCAGAGCCAGAAAAGCCGCAACCTGAAAAATCGCAGGATGAACGGTTTGCAATCCCGATGAGTTTTGAAGAGCGGTTTATTCTGACGCGCGAAAGCAACCGTCAGGAAATGTTTCGTTCTTACGACGACAAGCGCCCAGCAATTTCAGATCGTGGTGACAGTCTCCACACCAAAAATACAGATCGTAGCACGGCAATGGACATGATCGAGCTGGCGGCGCATCGCGGCTGGTCATCCATGAAGGTGAAAGGACCGACAGATTTTCGCCGGGAAATGTGGATTGAAGGCACGGCGCAGGGCATCGAAGTTAAGGGCTATAGGCCGAACGACAAAGATCGGGCGGAAGCCGAGCGCCGAACTGAATTGATTGGTGAACGGGTCATTGAACGTATTGACCAAGATCGGGGCAAGAGTGGTCGTCAGGCTGATGCAGCGGGACAACCTGAGAACCAGGCTAAAGGCCAGTCCAACGTTGTTCCAATGATCAATTACAAAGACGGGCTTGAAGGCAAAATTACTGACATCGGCGCTGCCCCTTATCGTGATCGCGAAGGGGCATCAGCAACCCCGTATGTGGCTTTAGAACTGGCGGATGGTCGTGCTCATAAGCTCTGGGGCGTTGGCCTGCCTGACATGCTGGAAAAAAACCAGATCAAGGTAGGTGACAAGGCGACTATTTTTGCCGATGGGCAGAAGGCAGTCACCGTCAAAGAACGAGACGCCAAAACAGGGGTAATGAAGGACAAAGACACCTTTCGAAGGGAATGGGGTGCGCGAGACATTGAGCGTACCCCAGAGCGCGAAAGCAACCGCGTGGTGCCCGTCCAGAAGAATGACGAGCCTGTAATCGAAAGTGCAGACCCGCCAGCAGCTAAGAAAGAGGCTCCCTCCGTGACAATGCAGCCCGGTTCCAATAACGGCGCAAAGCATCATCAAGAACAGCAACGACCCTCGGATCGTCTTGAAGAACGACTGAAACACAAAGACGCGGCCAGCAGTCCCCAGTTACGCGGGGCAGCCAGTACACTTGCGCTGATCGACGCAGAAATGCGTGCTGCGGGTGTGCCTGACAAAGATCGGCAATTGGTTCGAGAACTGGCTGTCAACGAGCTTGCGAACGGCATTCGCGCAGGTCGCCAGTACGATGTTCAAAGACTTCCGAATGTGAGCGCTTCCCAGCAAGCCGCCGCGCGGGCGATCACTACGAAAGACGTATCCAAGCTCATTGAGCAGGCCCGTGTTCGAACGCCGCCGAACCTGGCCACGGCAAACAAAGGTCCAACTCAGACACCAGAACAGGCGCGTGAACGCACTCAGCAACAAGATCGTGGCCGGTAGCGTCCGCGTTCCCGAGTTACAGGAGTGTGTAGATTTTGCTTCCGCCGCGAATGACCGCAATGCGGACTGCGACCGCAGCATCTTGAAGGTAGCGTGAAGGTCCAAGGGTCAAAAGCGTTGATCGACACCAACGGCGTATTTTGTTGAAAAACTCTTTCTTGATTGAGGGCTGAACTGCTGATTCAATTCCTGTAATTGAGGGGAGGATTGGCGATGATGGGACCGAGGCAGGAAGCGCAACCGGCACTGTTTTACGAGTTCTCGCTCGAGGATCACATCCCCACGGATCACTTGCTGCGATCCATCGACCGGTTCGTCGACTTGAGCAGTATCCGCGCCTATCTGGCGGAGTTCTACAGTCACACAGGCCGCCCCTCGGTCGATCCCGAGTTGCTGATCCGAATGCTTCTGGTCGGATACTGTTTCGGCATCCGGTCAGAGCGGCGGCTCTGCGAAGAGGTGCATCTGAACCTCGCGTATCGCTGGTTCTGCCGCCTCGATCTGAGCGACCGGGTCCCGGATCACTCGACGTTTTCCAAGAACCGGCATGGGCGCTTTCGCGACAGCGAACTGCTGCGCCACCTGTTTGAGACGACTGTCGCGCGTTGCATCGCCGAAGGTCTGGTCAGCGGCCAGCGCATGGCTATCGATGCCAGCCTGATCGAAGCTGATACCAACAAGCAGAACTCCACGCCGAAGGAAGACTGGGACCCGACGCGCATCGATCCGGCTGACGCGCCCCGCGCAGTGCGTGAGTATCTCGACACGCTGGATAAGGCCGCATTTGGCACGGCCAGCGAGGTGCAGCCCAAGTTTACCTCGCATTCTGATCCCGCCAGTCAGTGGACAGCAGCCCGCAAAGGCCCTGCTTTCTTTAGCTATTCCGACAATTATCTCATCGACACGGATCACGGTGTCATCTTGGATGTGGAACCCACCCGCTCAATCCGGCAAGCCGAGGTTGGATCGACAAAAACGATGCTGACGCGTGTGAAAGACAAATTCGGCTTGGTCCCTGACTGGATGATCGCCGACACAGCCTATGGTTCAGGCCCAATGCTTGGCTGGCTCGTGGAACGCAAGATCGATCCTTACATCCCTGTGATCGACAAGGCCGGACGCCCCGATGGGACCTGGACACGCACGGATTTCGACTGGGATGCGCAGAACGACCAATACATCTGCCCCGAGGGGCACGCGCTCAAGCAGTTCCGCCGGAATTATTCCGATCCGAACCGGTGTCCGACGGGCAAGGGCACCGCAAAGTATCGTGCGCTGAAGCTGACCTGTCAGGTTTGCCCATCCAAGCCGAAGTGCTGCCCCAATGCCGACGCCAGGTCGATCACGCGTGAAGAACACGAAGATGCCCGTCAAGTTGCCAGAGATCTGGCCAAAACGGATGAATATGCGATTGCGATGAAGCTCAGGAAGAAGGTCGAAATGCTCTTCGCCCACCTCAAACGTATTCTCGGCCTGAGCCGACTTCGATTACATGGTCCATGCGGTGCAAATGACGAATTCCTGCTCGCCGCAACTGCCCAAAACCTCCGCAGACTCGCTAAGATCTTTCCTGCACCGCAGCAAACGCGCAAAGCCTGAGAAGAAAGGTGCCTGCGCTGAAATTCGAGCAGCTATTTCTGCAATCGCAAACGTTAGTTTTTCCACAAAATCGGCGGATTCCGGTCATTCGCTGCGTTTGCAAAGAGCTCATGTAGAGGGAGAATAAGCGGTTCTCTGATCGCGGTTATGTCAAGGGCGTTGGGTTTGTTGTCCGCCGGGGTCGTGGTTCTCTCCGAAGTCAGGCGATGCTGCTTCATGATGGCGTCCGGGGCTGATCGTCTGGAATGTCATTCACGAGGTTGGTGCGGCTGCGCCACCTCGACCGCTTTACGCGAGATCGATCTGCCTCCGTCCCGGAGGACGCCAAACCCGCCCTGTCCTCAGGCGGGTATGCTGTTTGTCAGGTTAAGGGCTCCTTTGTCCAAGTGAACTCGGTTCCGTCACGCCAGATGGCGTGTAGGATCACGGTAATTTTGCGCGCAGTTGCCACGGCCGCCTTCTTGAAGCCTTTACGTGCACTGAGCCGGATCGCCCAGGATTTGAGGGGTGAGAACCGCCTGACCTGCGTCATCAGTGACGTGGCGGCGGAGACCAGCAAACGGCGCATCTCGGCATCCCCGCATTTGGAGATGCGGCCCGATCTATCGATCTCACCTGATTGGTATCGTCGTGGTGTCAGGCCCAGGAACGCGCCGACATCGGTCGATCGGCGGAACCTGCTTGCATCATCTATTGTCGCGATGAAGTTGAGCGCGACCAGCGGCCCAACACCTGGAACTGTCATGAGGCGACGTGCCAATGTGTTCTGCTTGGCAATATGCATCAGTTCATCGCCCAGAGCTTCTGCCGAGGCGCAAAGCGTTTTGTGGATGGGTATCATGGTTTGCGCCAGAAGCCCCAGCATTGGATCGCAACCACCGGCCTCAGCGAGCTGATCGCGGAACCCTTGGCGATGATGGGCGCGTAGAACAGGTCCCATCCGGATACCGAAGGTTTTCAGGACGCCGCGGATATGGGCCTCGATATCCTTGCGCATGCGGATCAGCCGTTCACGCGCTGCGACCAGCGCCCGCACCCGGTCCGAGGCTTCGCTGCGGATGTGCACCTTTGTGAACCATCCGGTTCGCGCCAGCTGCGCCAGACCTTCCGCATCTGCCTTGTCCGACTTGTTGAGGCGCGCAGACAGAGCCTTGTGGGCCATGCGGGCGTCGATACATGTGATCGGCACACCGCGCCGTTCAAGCTCGCGTGTCAGCCATGTGGCCAGTATCCCGCTTTCATGCACGACGCGTTCTGTGTTTGGGGCTTCCTGCGCCAGATAATCGGCAATGGTGTCCGGTTCGGTTGGAACAGACGCACGGTTCAAGACTTTGCCGTCTGCATCCACCACACAAATCGAAACTTCTTTCAATGATACGTCGAGACCAACATAATGGCTCATGGTCGTTCTCCTCACGGCTGTTGATTGGTGAGTCTGATACTATCAGACCTCGTTCGCCATCGGAGAGCGACCACCGCGATCACACCATGTCGTTCGCCCCCATGTCGTCATGACAGCACGATGCGTCGACGTCGCGTGATGGAAGCGCGCTCTGCAAAGTTTGGCAGGCTGGCTGTCGGACAATCTTTCTCAGGGCGGGTCATCGTGCCACAACAGATTGCTGACCTGAGAAATCCAGCGACTTCGGTAAGATCGCTTTGGATCACGAGTTCCAGCGGACCTTTCCCAGCTCCGTGACATCATACCCAGATAGATGCGCTGCCCGGGCGGCAAAAGCGTCAGTGCGCGCGAATGCCAGCAGCGCCTGAACCTGGGGCTCGAAGTAGTCACGTCGGCGCATGACCAGATCAAAGCTCTCATTGCCAACCAGCGGAACGAAACCAAGCCGTCCCGTCACCGCCTGTAGACCGATCCCGCAATCGGCCTCGCCAATTTCGATCATCGTGGCCAGATCCCCATGCGTTTCGGCCTGCCGGGGCGCAAACTGCAAAGCATCCGCTGTCAGGCCCATACGGCCGAGCAAGACATCAAGCAGCAGTTGCGATCCTGCCCCCTCTGTGCGGGCGGCGAAACGCAACCCCTGCGAGACGACATCCTCCAGACAGTTGATTGCCTGTGGGTTGCCGGGTGCGATCAACAGGCCTTGAACCCTGCGCGCCCAATGGATCATGACAAAACCGCCACCAGGCATATGGCTGCGCACTGCGGGCAGATTATACTCTCCGCTGGCAGCATCCAGCAGATGACTGCCCGCGAGCATCGCGCGCCCGTCAGCCAATTCGCGCAGACCATGCGTCGAGCCATGCGTCAGCACCGCCAAACCCGCGCCCGATTGCCGGAGCGCCCATTCGAGCAAGGGGTCGTTTGACCCTGCATAGATCGGCGCTGCCTGAAGAACGCCTGCGACAGGGGCTTCGGTCTGTGCCTCCAGCCAGACATCAATCAAACGGCGTGGAAAGAGCAGTTTGCCGGTCGCACGGGTAAAGGGAATCGTCTGTCGGGTAACCATTTCATAGATCGTGCGCTGCTTGACCCGCAGGTAATCAGCCACCTCAATCGTCGTCATCAGGCTCGGCACACCAGAGTGCGCACCATCATCTTCTGGATCGTTCTGCATAATACTGCAAATCCGTGCATTATTTAGGTGTTTGCACAATAGACTGCATCTTGTTTACTTGTCTATGATTTCTCAAGGGATTTTTGCGTCAATGGATGGCCCATTTCACATCGCGATTGCCCTGATCGCCTCTGGCGACCCGGCTTTGACCGGAACAATTGCGCTGTCATTAAAAGTGACACTGACTGCTGTCAGCATCGGTTGCCTGATCGGGCTGCCGCTTGGTGCCAGTCTTGCGCTTGCGCAGTTTCCCGGGCGCGGCGCGATTGTCGTGGCTTTCAATGCCCTGATGGGGCTACCGCCAGTTGTGGCAGGTCTTTTGGTTTACCTGATGTTGTCACGGTCCGGCCCGCTGGGTGACCTCGCGCTTCTTTTCACGCCGACGGCAATGGTCATTGCCCAGACAATCCTGATCCTACCCATCGTGATTTCGCTCACCCGCTCCGTGGTCGAAGACCTCTGGGCCGAATATCGTGAACAGCTGCGCTCGCTCGGGGCGGACCGTTTGCGGGCGGTGCCGACCTTGCTCTGGGATGGACGGGTCAGCCTTGTGACGGGCATCCTTGCAGGTTTTGGCAGAGCCAGCGCCGAGGTCGGTGCGGTCCTGATCGTCGGCGGCAATATCGCGGGCCATACGCGCACCATGACCACTGCGATCACCTTGGAAACCAGCCGTGGCAGCCTGGGCCTTGCCGTGGCTCTCGGCATCATCTTGTTGTTGATCACCTTGTCGCTGAATGCGGCGGCATGGGGACTAGCACAATCGGCACGGGGGCGATTGGGATGAAAGTGGACAAGGTCATTGCATCGGCAACCACGATCCTTCCCCTGCGGCTCAAGGATATGAGCTATTCGGTCGGCAAGACGCGGCTATTGGACGGGATTGACCTCACGGTCAATGCGGGCCGGCGATTGATTGTGATGGGTCCAAACGGGGCGGGGAAAAGCCTGTTCCTTCGTCTCTGCCACGGGCTTATTGCACCCACCTCGGGCAGCATCTCATGGCAGGCGCAAGGTCCGCGACCGGCGGCGCAGACGATGGTGTTGCAACGCCCGGTGCTGCTGCGCCGGTCGGTCCGGGCCAACCTGAACTATCCGCTGGCCCTGGCCGGTTATGCGCGCATTGCGCGCGAGGAAATGGTCCATAAAACCCTCACGCGTTTCGGCCTGATCCCGCTTGCAGAGCGCCCCGCACGTCTACTGTCCGGCGGTGAGCAGCAGCGCCTTGCGCTCGCACGTGCATGGACAATGCGGCCACAAGTCCTGTTTCTGGACGAGCCGTCTGCTGCACTCGACCCTTCGGCGACCCGTGCCATCGAAGACTTGATCGGCCAGTTCAGTGACGAGGGTATCACCATCGTGATGACCAGCCACGATCTGTTTCAGGCGCGGCGCCTTGCTCAGGACGTTGCCTTTCTGCATCGCGGACGGCTGATCGAACACGGCCCCGCCGCCCGGTTCTTCGATGCGCCCCAAACACCCGAGGCCCGTGATTTTCTGGGCGGCGAGCTCATCTGGTAAAATTTCAACCGATTATCAAGGAGAAGATCAACATGCTTTCAAACACTCGGGCACTCTTGCTATGTGCCGTATCCAGCCTCGGATCGATTGTTGCTGTTCCGGCCTTTGCGCAGGACTTCATTACTGTCGCCTCCACCACATCGACCGAGAATTCAGGACTTTTCGGATACATTCTGCCGATGTTCACGGACGAGACCGGCATCGAAGTGCGCGTGGTGGCGCAGGGCACGGGTCAAGCGCTGGAAACCGGACGGCGCGGCGATGTCGATGTGGTCTTTGTTCACGCACTTCCCGCAGAGGAACAATTCGTCGCTGAAGGCTACGGGGTGGAGCGTTTCGATGTGATGTATAACGACTTCGTCATCGTCGGGCCGGACAGCGATCCCGCCGATACCCATGCCGCAGAGAATGCAGTGGATGCGATGACTGCTATCGCGCAAGCTGGCGCGTCTTTTGCATCGCGCGGCGACGACAGTGGCACGCATCAGGCAGAATTGGCGTTGTGGTCAGCGGCAGATATCGCCCCCGAGGGCGCATGGTATCTTGAAACAGGGTCCGGCATGGGTGCCACGCTGAATACCGCAGTCCAGGTCCCGGCCTATGCACTGACCGACCGTGGCACATGGTTATCATTTTCGAACCGCGGTGATCTGACCATCACCTACGAGGGCGATCCCGTCCTGTTCAACCCCTATGGCGTGATCCTTGTAAACCCTGAACTCCATACGCATGTGAAAGCGCAAGAGGGACAGGCATTCATTGACTGGCTTGTCTCCGACGCTGGCCAGCAGGCCATCGCCGAGTATCAGGTCGGTGGCGAGCAGTTGTTCTTTCCCAACGCGCAATGACCGAAGGGGGGCGGCGGCAATCTAGCGCCGCCCTTTTTGCAACTCTGAAGCACTTTGCAAAAAATAGCTCCGCAGTTGCGTCATTTGCCTCATGTGAGTTTGCGCCTGCAGCGAATGGCCGGTTTGGTGAAGATTGTGTTGAAAAACTCGGGTGAGCTCGAAAAGGCCCGAATCTTCAGAACGAATGTTCTCATAAGTGATGATAACACCCAGTCAGAGCGTCAAACCTGACCGTCGGCAGAACGAAATTCTGGTCCGAGGCCTTTACTCGCAGGTGGATGGAGTTTTTCAACACAATCGTGAAGCTACAGGTCATTAAGCGAATGGCAGGTTAGGGCCGAAATTTCAGATTAAGCCGTCATGATCTCGGTTGCTTCGCCGCAGTGCCGAAAGTCGGCTTCGAACCCACATCTACTCCTCTATGCCGGTGAGAACTCGCCCATCTTGACAGTAGATCGAATCATAACTATTGAAGTTACATGAAGCGTGACAGCCGCCTTTCTTCGGTCCTCCACGCGCTCCTCCACATGGCAGAGCGAGAGGGGCCCATGACGTCCGACGATCTGGCGCAGTGCCTTGGCACCAACCCGGTGGTTGTCCGGCGCACGATGGGCTTTCTGCGCGAGGCCGGGATCGTGACATCCGACCGGGGACATGCAGGCGGGTGGCGGATCACGGCGGACCTGTCGGCTGTCTCGCTCCGGCATTTGCATGACGCCTTGGGCGAGCCTGCACTGTTCGCAGTCGGCAATCGCAACGATGCTCCGGGGTGTCTGGTCGAACAGACCGTCAACGCGGCGCTGGACGAGAGTTTTTCCGAAGCCGAGGCCTTGCTGTTGGCGCGCTTCGAAAATGTCACCCTTGCCGATCTTGCCGCGGATTTTGCGGTCCGGCACGCCGCACGGCGCAACCAGAAAGAACCCTGAATGATCCACGATGTCATCGTCATCGGGGGAAGCTACGCCGGCATGGCAGCTTCCCTCCAGCTTCTGCGTGCGCGCAGGTCGGTCCTGGTCATCGATGCCGGGCAAAGGCGCAACCGCTTTGCCGGCCACGCACATGGCTTTCTGGGCCAGGACGGCGTCGATCCTGCTGTTATCGCCAGCACGGCCCGCCGCCAACTGGAAGCCTACCCGACGCTGACGTGGTTGGAGTCCGAAGCCACCGGGATCACGGGGGAGCAGGATGCCTTTGTCGTCACATCGGCCGAAGGGCAAAGCCATCGCGGTCGACGGGTCCTTTTCGCGACCGGGGTGACCGACCAGTTGCCAAACATCACGGGACTGGCAGAGCGCTGGGGGCAGTCCGTCTTTCACTGTCCCTATTGCCATGGCTATGAGCTTGATCAGGGCCGCATCGGTGTCATCGCCACAGGCCCGATGTCGGTGCATCAAGCGGAATTGCTGGCAGAGTGGGGTAAGGCCACTCTGCTAACCAACGGTGCCTTGATGCTGGAGCCCGAGGGGCGGGATGGATTGGAGCGCAAGGGCATCACCGTCGAGGACACGTCAATTCATGCCATCGAGGGCGACGCGGACGTGCAACTGACCGACGGCAGGGCCCTATCCTTTGCGGGACTGTTCGTCGCGACGACGATCGCCCCATCCAGCAGCCTTCCCTCGGACTTGGGCTGCGAGATCGCGGAGAACCCGATGGGCCGCAACATTGCTGTGAATGCGTCAAAGCAGACGACAGTGCCCGGCGTCTTCGCCTGTGGCGACGTGGCCTTCGTTCCGGGTGCGGTTTCCTTCGCTGTTGGCGACGGCGCACTGGCTGGCATGCAAATGCATCGCTCGCTGGTCTGGCCGGAGACGATGTCATGACGCAGCATGGGCTGACCCATCATGCCTTCAGCCAAGACACCGCCGGATATGCGGCACGGGCTGCGCGCCACGTCCCCGGCCTGGATGATGTCTACCGTATGGCGGGGCTCCTGCTGGCGGAACGGGTGCCGCCGTCCGGCCGGGTGCTGGTGCTGGGGGCCGGTGGGGGCCTCGAACTGCGCGCCTTCGCGGACATGCAGCCGGACTGGCGTTTCGACGGCGTCGATCCTTCGGCTGAAATGATCGATCAGGCCTGCCAGACGCTGGGCGACATGATCGACCGCGTAACGTTCACTAAGGGTTATATCGATGACGCATCACTGGGCCTCTTCGATGGCGCGACCTGCCTTTTGACCCTTCACTTCCTACCGCAGGAGGAGCGCCTGCACACGCTGAGGCAGATCGCCCGTCGCCTGCGCCCGGGTGCGCCACTTGTGGTAATGAATCATAGTGTGCCGCACGGGCAAGAACGGGATCTCTGGCTGCGCCGCAACGCGGCCTTGATGGCCTCCCACGGGATGTCCCTTGGACAAGCGGAAAAGAGCGTGGAGACCCTGAAGGCGCGCCTGCCGATCCTATCGCCGCAGGAAGACCAAGCCCTTCTCGCGCAGGCCGGATTTATGGATATCCAGCTGTTCTATGCCGCGTTCACATTTAGGGGATGGGTGAGCTATCTTGGTTGATGGACAACGGCGGCTTTGTCCCGCAGTGCTGCCGGTAGGGTGTAAATCAGCATGCTGCACCGCCGCAAATCGGCTTGAAGCCATTGCTGCCAGTCGCAGGGTACACTCGTCGGGCAAAGCCATGTAGATGGTCAGGCAGCTGGATCGAGCCCGTAAAAGGCCATAAGTCTAGGCGAAGTGACCAAGCCAAGGGGCAGGCAATGCATACGTATCTAACCGCGCTAAGGACAGTAAGGGATCTGGGGGTCCGCTCCTCGGATCGGACCGGAACAGGAACCATCTCCCACTTCGGGATGCAATGCCGCTACGCGCTTGCTGACGGCTTCCCTCTGGTCACAACCAAGAAACTCCATCTTCGCTCCATCGTGCATGAGCTTCTCTGGTTCCTGTCGGGAGACACCAACGTTCGCACGCTGCAGAAGAACGGCGTATCGATCTGGGACGAATGGGCCGACGCCGACGGCGACCTGGGTCCGGTCTATGGACACCAGTGGCGTCGTTTTCCAGTCGTCCGTGAGGCGGATGGGCGCGTGGTGGTGGGAAGTGTCGACCAGATATCCGCCCTTATCGAGGGCATCTCACGAACCCCGGACTCACGAAGGCTGATCGTCTCCGCCTGGAATCCAGGTGACATCGACCGAATGGCCCTGCCGCCCTGCCACACGCTTTGGCAGGTCCGCGTGCTCGACGGAAAGCTGCATCTCCAACTCTACCAGCGCTCGGCCGACATGTTCCTTGGGGTGCCATTCAACATCGCCTCATATGCACTGCTCACGCATATGCTTGCCCATGTGACGGGCCATGTTGCGGGAGATTTTATCCACACGATCGGCGATGCACACATCTATCTGAACCATCTGGATCAGGTCGAGACCCAACTGTCGCGCGACCCTCGAGCCCTCCCGAACGTTCGGATCGCGCGGCAGGTCGCATCAATCTTCGACTTTCGATACGACGACTTCGAGTTCACGGGCTACGATCCAGCGCCGGCGATTAAGGCGCCGGTGGCAATATGATCACCCTGATCGTTGCTCGGGCCCGGAACGGCGCGATCGGACGGGCCAACCAGATCCCATGGCACGTGCCATCCGACCTAAGGCTCTTTCAACGCGAAACCTTGGGCGGTGCTATCATCATGGGCCGCAATACCTGGCAAAGCCTGCCGGTCAAACCGTTGAAGGGCAGATTGAATATCGTGGTGTCGCGCGATCGCAGCCTGGCAGAGCATGTCGTGCCCACGGTGGAGGACGCAATCGCGCTGGCCTACGCGCAAGGTCACATGAGGATCTATGGCATCGGGGGTGAATATATCTATCGTGAGATGCTTGGCCTTGCTGATCGACTGTTGATCACCGAAGTCGATCTTGCTGTCGAACGTGCAAACGCTTTTTTCCCTCAGTTTGATGCGAGCGGATGGAGGACATTAAGGGAACTGCCCTTGGAAAGCGACAGCGTCCCCTGCACCGCACACGAATTGATCCGACGCTGAGGGGAGGATACCACAGAATGGCCACTTGGTCCCCCTCTGCCGTCATTCACCATCTGAGAATGCTGCGCTATGCACCAATGGCCGGTCTGGTGAAGCTGCATCGCAATATTCTAGCAGCGGGTGGATAGCCGGTAAGGGCCGAACACGTCGATGGCTGACTCGGACGGGCAGCGGGGACAGGTTGCACTGCCGTAAGGCTGCGTCGAGCCCAATGTGCAGCTATTTCTGCAAGTCAGCGAATAGCGGCTTTGGCTGAAGCCTTTCTATTGTCGCAGTGTCGGGCTTATGACCGGCTACGCTCGTCGCGCACCCAAAGAAGTGCTTTTCCAGCGTCACTGACAGACCAGCTTGGCGCAGAGCATCAGCCATATGGGCACTGCTGCCAAAGTTGCGGGTGTATGTTCCAATCATGCTGAAGTCGTTCGCACCTTTCAAGAACCACCGCTCTATCTGAGGTAAAATGCGATCAAGGTAAAACCGGTAAAGTGGTCGCAGCGCCCATCCTTTTGGGTCAGATGCCTCGATCAGAGAAAAGCTACCGCCAGGTCTCAAAATGCGCGCAATCTGATTGGCCAAGACCGATTGCTGATCCTGATCAAATGTTTTGAGTCCAAAGGTGGAAATCACGAGATCAGCGCAGTTGGCGGGCAGGTCCATTTGCAGCGCGTCCGCTTCCAAATGTGTGATCCTTTCCGCATACTTGCCGTGTAAGCGACCCACGGCATCTAAGTGCATATGATGCGAGATATCCAGCGCAGTGATCGTACTCAGATCAGGAAACCGGCGCAAAAGGTGAGGCCATACTTCTCCCGTCCCAGCCATCAAATCCACAGCAACCGCGTCAATTTTTCTTGAATAGGCAAGACGCCCTACGCATTGGCGGCGCCAAAGCCAAATGAAACCGAAAGAACTGACAGCGCTCCAACGTCTATAGTTTGATGAGCAGCGATCAAACAAGTTTGCGACAAATGCCGGATCGTAGATGTTTTCCTCTGCATGATCTTTTGGGCTGTTCATCGAGATTCCAATTTTGCGTTTCGACGCAAACACTAAGAGAGATTTCGAAACATATCCACTGGAAGAAAACGGACTTTGTTCTTGCAAGGCCTTACGGCAGCTTTGCCCGTAATGTGTGAATTCGGCCCTCGCAGATTTTGCAGTTGCAGCGAATGGCCTGTGTGGATAGCTGCTGCAAAGCAAGACATATTTGAAGCTGATTTGCACTGGTCAGAAGCAGACGTGTGTCCGGCCTGTTTGCGCGGCGCACGCGGCCGCTGGCCCTGATGGTTTCCGCAAACCAAGTCCCAAACCGCTTTTCGGACAATAGGGTGTCCCTGACATTCGACGGGGTGTCTTGGCTGACGGGCTGACTGTGCTCCATCATTTCAATGGTCTTGCTGTCTCATGTGTTCTGTTCTCCTCAGTTTAGGCAGTGTGCGCTCTGTAGTATTCGTTCTTGGTCAAGACAGCCCAAATGATCCGCGCTGTCTTGTTCGCCATTGCCACGGTGGCAAGGCGGACTGGTTTGCGTTCAAGCAGAGCTCGCGCCCACGGGTCCACGCGTTCCGGGTGTGTCTTCATCTGCCTCAGTCGCGAGGTCATTCCCGTGACGAGTAAACGCCTGATATATTGGTCCCCCATCTTTGAGATGCGTCCAAGCCTTTCCTTGCCGCCACTTGACCGGTTGAGCGGTGTCAGGCCCAGCCAGGCGGCAAATTCGCGACCGTTCCTGAACTGGCTGGCGTCTCCGGCTGTTGCGACGATCGCCGACGCCGTCACTGGCCCGACGCCGGGGATTGTGCGTAGCAACATCACATGGGGGTCCTGCCTCGCCTGGAGGCGCATTCGCATTTCGTACCAACGGACGCGAAGGTGCAGGGCAACAAGCTGATTGCTGAGGTTGCCGAGCACATCAATAGCAACTTCTGGAATGCCTGGCTTGTCGCCATCAAGCACACCCTTCGCGAACTTGACTGCGCTGCCGATCCCCTGCGCAATCACGATGCCGAACTCAGCCAATAGGCCGCGCAGCATATTGCTCAGCTGGGTTCTTTGCCGAACGATCAGATCGCGGGCACGGTGAAGAAACAGGACGCCTTGCTGTTCTTCCGATTTGATCGCGACAAACCGCATCGTCGGACGCGTCACCGCCTCGCAGATGGCAGCAGCGTCGACCGCATCGGATTTCCCCCGCTTCACATAGGGCTTCACATACATCGCTGGGATCAGACGCACATCGTGCCCTAACTTGCTCAGCTCTCGCGCCCAATAATGGCTGGAACCACAAGCCTCCATGCCAACCAGACAAGGCGGCAGTTTTTCAAAGAATGCGAGCAATTGCGCGCGTCGCAAAGCTTGGTTGAAAGCGACTTCGCCATTCTCACTCACGCCGTGGACCTGAAAGATATTCTTGGCCAAATCGAGGCCGACAGTTGTAACCTGCATTGGGTAGCTCCTCTCATAAGCAGTCAATAACAACTGCAGTATGGCGCATTGCGACGCCGGTTGGAGCAGGAGCTATCCACACCATCCGCTCTGACGGGCCGCACCGCAGCATGACCGGGGATGGCTGAACGGCAGGTTTGGGCCGATTGTGTTGAAAAACTCCATCCACCTGCGAGTAAAGGCCTCGGACCAGAATTTCGTTCTGCCGACGGTCAGGTTTGACGCTCTGACTGGGTGTTATCATCACTTATGAGAACATTCGTTCTGAAGATTCGGGCCTTTTCGAGCTCACCCGAGTTTTTCAACACAATCGGCCGTCAGTTGACATTAAGCAACTGAACGACTGGCGCCGGTAGGATCAGCGATGTGATTTTCTAGATACTGCCGACGTCGCTACACCGGCAATCTCTGGCCCGTTAATGTGACAATACGATCACGTCAGCGCCTTGGAGAATATCAGAGCACTCACCGTTTTGGATTGTGCTATTACAAGGTTAGATCCAATTGTGCGGGTCAACTCAATGACGGCTACAATAACCCGCCATCGGCACGTATCGTTTTGCCCGTAATCCATCGGGCATCGTCAGAGGCCAAGAATGAAACGATCCCACTGATATCTTTTGGCTGCCCAATTCTGCGCAGTGGGGTAGTGTTTCGCATCGCCTCACCGCGCGCGCTAACTGCGGCGGCGGTCATGTCAGTTTCGATCAATCCCGGCGCGATGGCATTTATGGTAATACCGCGCGGCCCCAATTCCTGACTTAATGCCAGCGTCATCGCAGATACGGCAGCTTTGGATGCGGCATAGACGGATGTGTTGGGCATCGGAGTCTCGGCCAGCCGCGATGCAAAATGGATGATCTGACCCGGGCCATCCATAACCGCAGCAAAAGCGCGGGTAAGTGACAAGGCTCCCAGAACATTGGTGTTAAACATGGCGTGAAAATGATCCGCATCGACCTGATCCAACGGATGGTAGGCCGCAACCCCCGCTGCGTTCACTAGGATATCGAGGCGACCGCATGCCTTGATACAGTCGCCAATCAATTTCTCACAGTCTTCTGGAATCGCAATATCAGCCAAAAACGCATGTGCCTTGGCACCCGCAGCGATCAAAACTTCAACAACATTTTGGGCAGATGCTTTATCGCTACGATACGCAATCACGACCTCCGCACCATCCGACGCCAATCGACGCGCAACCTCAGCCCCGATCCCGCGCGAGCCGCCAGTCACCAAAGCTACTTTTCCAGTAAGTGATCGCGTGCCGTTCATAGCCTGTTTCCTTTTCCGTTCAGGTGTTCAACTGAGGCGGCTCCATGCCTCATCGGGCGCTGCATTTAGCGCAGTGCGATACGCGTCTGTCCGCGTCACGTTTTGATTTGCAAGGGCCAGTGCCGTGGAGGCAAATGAAGTAAGATGAGCTTTTCGCTCATCGTCGTCTGACCGCGGCACTCCGTACGCGACATATGCAGGCCCCACATCAAAACCCATGTATTCCAGAGCCAACTTTTCCAGCGGCATCAAAATCCCGCCAATCGGGCCATAAACGCCATCTTGAGCAAACCGGGCTGGCGTGCCGCCAGTTGTAACACTCAGCATGGCCCGCCGCCCTTGAAATACTCCGCTGTCAAAGCGACGACCATCCACATAGCCAAAACCGTAGGCGAGGACGCGGTCAATCCAGCCTTTTAAAATTGCAGGCGGGCCACCCCACCACAAAGGGAACTGCAATATGATATTATCGGCCTCGGCGACTCGTGCCTGTTCGCGGGCAATCTCAGACGCAAATGCGTTTTGGCGTGTTGCTTCTGTCTGCTCGGCTTGAATGTGAAAACGCTCGCTGTCTGATACTGTCGTCATATCGTGGCGGCCTATGTCGGCGCGAAACCCCTCTCCACACAGATCGGATATAGTGACCGAATGCCCCACCTGTTTCAACGATTGGGCCGCAGCGTCTGCCATTGCGTGATTGAATGACTTCGGCTCGGGGTGAGCCACAACAATCAGAATATTACGCGAATTAGTCATAGTTAAAAATCCACTTTATCACTGCCCTTGAGGTTCAAGATTTCACGCGCCTCATCCGGTGTTGCGACCTCCAGCCCCAGACTTTCGATCAATTCGCGGGCCAACTTGACCTGTTCTGCGTTGGTTTTCGCCAACTTGCCGCGGCCCGCATAAAGGGAGTCCTCCAGGCCTACACGCAGGTTCCCGCCAAGCAATATAGACTGGAGTGCTATGGGCATTTGATGCCGCCCCGCACCGAGAACAGACCAGCAGTAACTCTCACCGAACAGACGGTCGGCGGTGCGCCGCATGTGCAATACATCTTCGGAATGAGCGCCGATGCCCCCCAGGATGCCGAACACCGATTGCACAAAGAAGGGGGGTGTCACCAACCCGCGTTGCACGAAATGGTCCAGCGTATAGAGGTGGCCGATGTCGTAGCATTCGATCTCGAAGCGTGTACCATTGTCGGCGCACGTGGTCAGAATGCCTTCGATATCGGCAAACGTGTTTCGGAAAACGCGGTCGCGCGATCCTTCGATGTAGGACTGTTCCCAATCGTGTTTGAACTCTTTCAGCTTTTCAAGGATCGGGAAAATCGCAAAATTCATGGATCCCATGTTCAGGGATGCCACTTCGGGTTTGAACACGGTCGCGGGAAGCAATCTTTCCTCGATTTTCATCGTGGGTGCGCCGCCCGTGGTCAGGTTGATGACTGCATTTGACCGCTGTTTGATGATACCCAGAAACCGCTCGTAGGCCTGTGGCGATTGGTCTGGCTGACCCGTTTCCGGATCGCGCGCATGAAGATGAACAATCGCGGCGCCTGCCTCGGCCGCTTCTACAGCCGCGTCCGCAATTTCTGACGGGGTGACTGGCAAATAGGGCGACATGGAGGGTGTGTGGATCGCCCCCGTGACGGCACAGGTGATGATGACTTTACGTGGCATAGGAAACCTCAGAACAACATTTTGGGTAAAAACAGGGACAGGGTCGGGACCAGCGCGATCAGCGCAAGGATAGCGAGACATATCCCTATCAGGGGTACCGCTTCACGAATGACCTTGGTGACAGGTTCGCCAGATATCGCCGAGGTGATAAACAGCAAAATTCCGACGGGCGGCGTTGCCATCCCGATGACGACATTCAACACAACCACCGTGCCGAACTGAACCGGGTCCATGTCGATCAGTGCCTGAAACTTCAAGAGGATCGGCATGGTCAGGATCAGGATCGAAATCGGTTCCAGGAACATGCCCAGCAAAAGCAGGAAGATATTGAGCAGCAGAAGAATGAGCAGCGGCTCATCCGTAATCGTCAGAACCAAATCCGCGATATGTTGCGGCACTTGTTCCAATGTGAACACAAACGACACGATAGAAGCCATCGAGGTGATGAACAAAATCGACGCCGAAACCAGGGTGGTGGCAATCAGAGATTCCCACAAGCGGCGGAAGTTCAGGTCGCGGTAGATGAACCCGATCAAAAGTGCATAGGCAACCGCCACGGCCGCGGCTTCGGTCGGTGTGAAAACACCCGTCTTGATCCCCACCAGAATGATCGCAGGCAGAAGCAAGGCAGGCAATGTCCGAATAGTCGCCTTCCAGCGGTCTCGACCGACCATCCGTTCCGTCACAGGAAAGCCATCGCGCTTTGCCCGCCACGAGGCGTAGAGCAACAATCCTGTGGCGATGCCGATCCCCGGAACCACCCCTGCAAGGAACAGTTGCCCGATCGACGTGCCTGACAACACGCCATAGATAATCATCGTGATCGAGGGCGGAATAATCGGTCCCATCACCGAGGACACAGCAATCAGTGCCGCGGCATAGGCCGTGGGCATACCCTGTTTGCTCATCGTTGGGATCAGGATCGAGCCGAGCGCCGAAGCTTCCGCCGTGGCACTGCCCGAGATGCCGGCAAAAAAGCCGGAGGACAGGATTGATACGGAGGACATGCCCCCGCGCCGGTGCCCGACCATTGCGCGTGCGAAATGCACGATGCGGTCGGTAACGCCACCCACATTCATCAATGCGCCCGCCAGCAGAAACAACGGGATTGTGAGCAGAACAAACTGGTCGATCCCCGCCATCATGCGCTGCGGCAACATGAGAGCCATCATGCCGTTGCCAGAGAGGTACAGATACGCAGTTCCCGCGATTCCGAGCGTCAAAGCAATCGGAATGCCGCTGGTCAGCAGGCCTGCGAATATAACAAAAAAAGCACCCATCAGCCTTGCCGACCTCCAATTTCGGTTGTGTTGTTGGACTCATCCAGTCCGTTTTGATGCGCGCTGCGCATCTGGGGTCCGAAACTTGTCACAACATCCGCTGCGACATGCAGGATCATCAAAGCGCACCCGACAGAAACCGAGATGTAGATATAGCCAATGTGCAGCCCCAACGGGTGTCCGAACAGCGATCCCCAGATGAAGTCCAAGGCGGGAATTGTCTGATTGGAAAAGCGCGATGCGTATTCCGCGCCATACATTGTGATCAAGGCCAGGAAAACGATGATCGGTATGGCGCAAATTGCCTTCAACACCCATTTCCCCCGCGCAGAAAGATGCGACGGCAGGAAGTCGATGGCCACGAACTCCCCTTTTGAATAAGCGAGGCCGAGAACAAGAAATGTCTGCCACATCAACAGATAGCGGCACAGTTCTTCGGCCCAGATGAGCGACCCGCCCATAACGTAGCGGGACCACACTTGTGCAATCATGACCAGCACGATGATCGCCATACTGGTCCCCGCGACAAACCGCAGAGTCGTGATGTATGCTGAGACCAGTCTCGACAGGGGTGAGGGCAATTTCATAGCGCACTTTTACCTAGAGTGTGGAGGCTGCGCGTTCCGGATGAAGGCGCAGCCGCAGTTTCAAACCAAGCTATGCGCAGTTTCGACGAATTCCGCTATCAATGGATCTTTTTCAGCCCATTGCGCGGTCAGTGGCGCAACTGTTTCCTGCATTTCGGCGAGATTATCGAGTTCGATGATCTCGACACCTTTCTCCTGCAGTTCGTCCCGCCCTGCGAGATCCTGCTCTTTCGCATATCCCAAGGTGGCAGAAACCGACCTGCGGCCCGCTTCGCGCAGGGCCTCTTTTTCCTCATCCGCAAGCGTGTTCCAGAAGCCTGTCGAGACCACGTTCGAGGCATGCCAGGGGTAGTGGCCGGTCAACGTAAAGTTTTTCCCGATCTCCCAAAGGTTTTCGCCCAGCATCGAAGATACGTTGATTTCCACGGCATCAATGACACCTGTTTCCAGAGCGCCGTAAACTTCGCCGTAAGGCAGGCCGACCGGTGCGGTACCCAGCTGCTCCCAGATGGCCTTGTGCAGTGGAACTGGCACAATGCGTGTCTTCAAACCCTTCATATCCGCGACATTGCGCACTTGGGAATTCACCGAAAGGAAATGCCGCTGGCCGATATCAGCGGTCGCGAGTCCGATAATTCCCGCGGGTTCCAGATCATCCTGAAGCTTGCGGCCTATCGGGCTGAGGGCCAGCTTTTCAAAATGGTCATAGTCCTTCACGAGAAACGGCAATTGCCATGCATCATATGCCGGGCGTCCAGTGACCAAGGGTATCAACACACCCGAAACCATGGCCATTTCCAAAGTGCCAGCCACGGTGGATTCAAGGTTTTGCTTGTCATCGCCCAATTGACGGTTCGGAAAAATCTGGACGTTGAACGCACCCGGCAGCACATCCGCCAGAGCGTCTTTGAAACTGGCTGCCAGTATGTGCCCAGGATGGATTTCGTTGGACGCATGCGCCATTCGGATCATCTTGCCTTTGGCACGCGCAATGCTTGGCATGGCCAGTGTCGCGCCAAAGGCGGTAGTGGCTTGCAGAAGTTTTCTTCTGTTGATCATTTGGGTCTCCTCCCCGTTTTATTAGACAGACGCTGTCGCCTATTTTAACTTCGCAATGGGCGGTCAGGTCGGCATTGGATAGTCATCTGCATTCAACACCCACCCCGGTTTTTCAGAGAAATCGACGCGCGGGGGACAGAAAATATCAACAAGCTGGTTCTCTGCAGAACCAACAGCCCGCGTCGTGTGAACAACCGGCGGAGGGATGACCAAAGCAGATGGTGACCGCATCGTGACGGTCATATCGTCCCGCCAGTCCGCCATGTCTGTGGTCCACGGCCAACGTAAATGGTGGCTGAACTCTCCCTTGATCGCCAATGAGCATTGCTCGAAGTCGTCATGGTGATGCGGCGACATTTTGGTGGAATCCCGCGGTCCCATAAAGGGGTCCAACACATTGACCATCATCGTTGTGCAGCGGAAAATTCGTCCAAACCGCCCGTCTTGCTGAGGGACATCAAGGCTGTAGTGCCTGACCTTCCAGCCACCAACAGGGTCTGGCCATGCCTCCAGTGCAGGAATATGAGCCCTGGGGACATCATAGCCGCGCGCATTTGCGCATTGCTCGGCCAGATCTGTGGCTTTTGTTGTGAACAGGCGTGTCACCTGTCCCCCGTCCTTTAATGTAACCGTGCTGTCACCAGCGGGTACAAATGCAACGGACCAACCCGGCACCTGCGTTGTGGTCCCGTTCCATTCGATTTCGGCCCCGGCGGCGGGAAGAATAACCGCGTATTCATCGGTCTGCTGGCTGCGCGAAAACTGCGCACCTGCATTTGCCTCTGACCACGCCAGAACAAAGTTATTGCCCCGCAACAGCCACGTCTTACCGTTTGTATCTTCTATCTGTGGACCGTCTTTATAAAAATAGGCTTCCTGAGGCTCCGCAACCAACCCTGTTTTGGGGCCAGCGGCGCCTTGTTTCGACGCAAGCGCTGCGCGGGGGTCGGATTTATCGTACATCTTTCAATTTCCCTTTACTTGAACAACAGAGCGGGAGATCTCTTCGTGCATCTGCAATGCTGCCTTTCTCAAAAAACCCTGATCCGAAGAAATCAGAAAAGCGGTTGAGCCTGCCTGTGCTTGCGCGGTTGCGTCCTCTGCTGTGCCGGGCAGAATGGCGACTGTGCGGCCGTTTTTGCCCGCGGCGATATGAACGGCTTTTGTTGCAGCCCGAACTTCGGCTCCCGGATCGGCGGAGTTGGCAAATGCCGCGGCAAGATCGCCTCGCCCGATGAACACCCCGTCCAAACCATCCACGGCAACGATATCGTCGATATTCTCTATGGCTTCGGGGTCTTCGATCATTGCGATGATCGTCACGCGCTTGTCCTGCGTGGACATATGCTCGGCTTGGCCTGCTCGTCCGAAATCGCCCGCGCGCGTTGTTGGCGCGAAGCCGCGCTTGCCGCCATGATACCGCCCGGCGGCAACAATCGCGCGCGCCGTTGCTGCATCGGTCACATGCGGCACCAGAATCCCGTCCGCACCGCAGTCCAGCACCGATAGAATATTTGCAGGATCGGCGCTTTGTACCCGAACTATTGAAGCAATCCCGGCGGCCTTGCAGGCCAAGACAATCCGGTCTGTCGTCTCTCGGTTGAAGGGAGAATGCTCTTCGTCGATCACGACGAAATCATATCCGATGCTTCCAAGGATTTCGGCAGGCATCGTCGCAGGCACCTTCAGGAAGGTTCCATATAGCGTTTCACGCGCCAAAAACTTTGTGCGAAAGTCATGTTGTTCGATTGTTTTCACTCCCTATTGCGTATCGCCTACCGAAACAGTATCCTTCTTTACAGAACACTGTGCGAGTCAGCACTTAAAGTCAACCCACTCGATTGTCAGAAACAGGTCATCTCAAATGCCAAAAATTTCGTCCGAAAAAACCGAAGGAATTCAAAGCGTTGTTTTAGCGCTCTCCATACTTGAAACCTTGGGGAAAGCACGAAACCACTTGGGCGTGACCGCTTTGGCCGAGTCTCTGGGTACGACGAAAAGCAGGATTCACCGCCACCTCCAGACATTGGTGCAACAAGGCTACATCGTTCAGTCGCCGACAACAGAACGCTACCGGCTTGGGTCGCGTCTCATCGAGTTGGGCAACGCGGCGGCATATGCATCGGACATCGCAAGTGTTGCCGCGCAACCGATGCGCGCGTTGCGCGATGCGTCCGAACAGGCTGTCATCCTTGGCCAGATCGAGGAAGATGGAATACGCATCCTGACAACGCTTGGCGGCAAAATGCCCGTCGAAGTTGGCGTGCGCGCGGGATCGGTTCTTGGTTTCACAACCTCTGCACAGGGTAAAATGGCGCTGACCTTCATGCCCGAGCAGAACAGAAACCGCATTCTGTCAAAACCTTTGGTGCGCGAAACGGCCTATTCGATTACAGATATGGACGTGCTGACCCAGCATCTTGAGGAGATCCGTGCCCGTGGTTGGGCTGACGCGCCGAATGAAGCAGCCATAGGGCTGAATGCTCTGTCCTTCCCCATACTGGGTGCCTCTGGCGAGTTGGTGGGCAGCCTGGCGATCGTCAGCCTGACCCAGTTCATCGGATCCCCCCCCTCTCAGAAGCAGGTCAGGGCCGTCGGCACAGCAGCGCAGGAGATTTCGAACGCTTTGGGATATATCGGGGATTTGCCGGGCGAATGGCGCTGACCAATCTGCGTCTGGGCAAATTGATCAGCTGAATCCTGCGGTACGGGCCCGGCGCAGTTAGTCATCCAGTCCGATGACCGCGCCCGCATTTGTGGCCACCATCGCGTGAATTTCGGCATCCGAATACCCAAGAGACAAGCATGTCGCCACACCGCGCCTTAAGCCCTCCAAGGGTAACAATGTCCCTACTTGACCCAAATCTGAACACAGGATCGTCCGCTCGAAACCTACGCAATCAATGAATTCGCGCAGCTCTTCGTTAGAGCGGTTGCGAAATTTCGACCCCTCGATGAAAAACCCTAGGGAGTGTTCTACATATGCCCCCAACTTGGCAATTTCCTTGGTATCCTCAAAGGAGGCCCCGACAATGTCCTCGGGATGGGTAAAGATCAACCGCTCCACTCCACGCCGTTTGGCTTCGGCAAAGACTATTTTGGTTTCAGACACATGGATGTGCCCACTCGCTAATGCCATACCAGTCTTGGCAATCACATCGAGAACATCCAACACCTCTGGCCGTAACTTGCCGTCCTGGAACAAGGGAATCGGTGACGCAGGGCGAATTTTCTGGGTCGACGCTGGGTGTTCCCAACCAGACGTCTTTTCCCATTCCAGATGGTTCTCCGCTGCCAAAGTCGGCAGCCAGACAATCCGACCATCCATCGCGGCGGTATGTTCAACAGCATAGACATTAAACCCGCCAATGACATTGTTCAGCGCAATCCCCGAAAAAATGCGTGTCTTTAACTCTGGATGATGGTCACGGATCAACTGGGCGCACATAACGCCCGAGTAATCATGATCTTTGGTAACAACAGCAGCAAATCCAGCATCGGAGTAGGTTTTCGCCAAATCCAGATGGTCCACAGCACGTGGCGCGATTGACGGACCACTGTGCACGTGGGGATCAACCGCACCCTGTAAAATTTCAGATATCTGAGCGGCCTTTTCACCCTCGCTCACTTCGATTTCTGTCATCGACTATCCTCCTGAGTATTTCTTTAGGAACAAGATTTCGTTCTGCAGTACAGACCAGCGTTCTTTTCAGCGAAACGCTTTTAATACCTAATTTTGACGGAACTCTGAGTCAAGTGTTACGTATCCGATGGGGTGGACGCCCCCCGGCGGCATCAAAATGTGCTAAAGTAGCGGGTGTTGAAACACTGCTAAGAGGAGAGCGTCCATGAACGAAGCTAACCCGAATAATTCAGTGCGCGCCGATGGCGGGTTTCACCAGTGGAGGAAGGATCCACCCAGATAGTTGTCGATAGATCTGGTAGCTGACGAGCGATTTCGCTGGGTAACTGGCGGTGTCGAAGCCTCGTGACAAAGGCCGCCAAGGGCAGTTGAGCAATCCAGCGGGCCGTAACGTGAGTGAAGCCTGAGCAGGCCTCGCAAGTGATGATGCAGATGCCGACCCGCCTGAATTACGTGGAAGGCCGCGTGGATGGGTAAGGTATCGACGTATGCCCCCATCCGATCTGCCGGGGTAGTGGGCCCGGCACGTTGGAATGGTGGAACAGGTAACGGGGGAGGCCCATTCCGGGCGAGGGGTCGCGGCCCTCAACGTCAGGCTTGGTCTGGCGGTTCGGTGTGGGATTCGGACGGGGTCAAGCGCCGCGGCTCCACAACCAACATCCCACTGGGCCGATCATGCTGGTTGCCCTGCGGCTGGGTCCGTGACTTTGCACCGGCGGCTATCTGCGCATAACCGACACTGAGGCAATCTGAAGCATTCGACAGGTAGGACTCATGCACTTGACCGTCTCACTCAGCTCAACGCTCCCTTAACGGTCCGCGCCCCCGCTCGGGCCGTTTTTCGTCATCTGGCCGGTCTTTTCCTTGGCCACGATCAACGGAAGGTTGGCGTTGGATTTCAGAGCGGGCCACAGAGGCGCTATGCACCATTGCGGCCCGTTCGGTCGCCACATCTGTTAATCGCCCTGAAAACGCCGCCACGGCCCGCCCTAGCGCCCTATCGTCTGGATCATGAGATTCCGCCAAAACTGCCGCCGCAGCGCTATATGTTCTCATCACACGATTGCGGCGCTCGACAATCGCACCGTCCCAAGGCTGGCTAGGCAGACGGCCCCCATTGTCCTGCATGTCGCGCTTCACTTCCCGTTGCTTTGCCTTATCAACATACGGGGTTATGCCGCGCTGACGCATTTTATAGACTGGCGTTTTCGCACCCTGTCGAGTTACGCCGCGCGCATGCCGGGGTGTCGATTCTGCCTCAATCCCTCTTTTCCGTAGCTTTTCCGCAAACGTGTCCCGCAAGAGCTGTAAGTCGGCTTTGCGAAGATTCAGCTTCACACCATCATGCCCAACGGTGCGAACCGTAAAATGAACATGCGGGTGCTTTGTGTCAGTGTGCAAGGCCATCACATAATCATGACGTCCGCCAAACTCTTGCTGCGCCAAATCGCGAACCGCGTCCTTTACGGCCGTGGCGTTGGTGTTCCCCGGCATTGAAAAAAATATGCTCGTTGTGATCCGGGTGCGGTCTGTCGCATCGCCGTTGGCACGATCATCATCATGGCGCTGCATCCAGTCACGGTACAAACCTGCGGTTGCTGCTTTGCCGGTAAGGATCACGCCGTCGCTGGTCTCAACGTCTAGTTGGCCGTTCCTGCTGATATAGTCGATATGAGCGCTGACCCTGGCTCCCTCAGTACGTCTGTTTACAGTGATGGTGTTGCCGTTCTTGTCAGTTTTCGCAGGCCGGGAAACCTTAACCATGACCTCGGGCACTTTATTGACAACCCGCGAGAGGCGGGCCTTGTCGGCAGCGCTGATTGTTGTCCCGCGACTGCCTGTCCCTGCCTCCGCTTTTTCCGCGCCGCCCAAGTCCGACTTCTTACCAGTCGTAAAATACCCTGCTGCCGGAGAACGAACAGTGCGCGGGCGTCCGGGCTGGGTCCAACAGTCTTGAAAGCCAAACTCGGATTTAAAATCACTCATGGCTCAGCTCTTCGCCCAACTGAAATTCCAAACGTCCCGCCGCGTACAATCTCAGCAGCTCCCGAAGGCCATCAACCGTATTGCGCAACTCGTGCAGCTCCTGCCGTTTCGGCGCATAGCGTCCCCCGGTGAAAACGTCCCGGTTCATAGCGGTGGCTATTTGGTTCAGGTTTGTCGTCGCGCCTCGAAGCTGCCGGAAACCCCAACGGATTGCTTTGCGCTCACCTTTGACGGGTTGCGGTGCTGCCTGCGTTCGGGCTGTCAGAATGCGCGCAGCCCAAGTTGAGGGTGGGACACCCTGGCTTTTGGCTTCGCGCTCGATCTTCGCCCTAACATCTTTCCCGACACGCACGGTCAGCTTGCCCTCTCTTTTCGCTTTGGTCTGCCTCGTCTCGGAAACTTCCGCGTCCTCTGAAACCGTTTCAATCAATTGCCGAAGAAACTCCGAAGGAGACAAACCGTGCCCTGCAGCGACCGCCTCAAAGCGGGCCTTGCTGGTGGGCGAAATACGGGTTTTGGCGACTTCGGATTTCTGAGGCATGACAATTTGTGTCCCATTGCTGGCGCTTAGCCTATCCTGCATTAGAACACTTCACTACCGGATTTGTGCTCCCAGAGCACTTTTGCACATCTGTCCCGGACCCCGAGGATAGTTTGCGAAGGTGAAGAGGGGGCTTGCCCGGACTATACGGTGCCCAAAAACACAAACGGCGCGTGAGTTTCCCCACACGCCGCGCGCAGTCTTGGTCTTAGTCGAAGAGCGTCACGGGAACGACCTTCCGGGGTCAGCCGGAACACGGCGCTAGCGTAGAGATATGAAACACCGCTCCACATAAAGTAGGTGCCAGCCAAGATGATCGGGGCCAAGAGCTTGGCAACGAGTGGCAGGTTATCGTCGAGCCGCTCGTTGCCCGTTCCCGTGAAGATCACAACAAACGCACCAATGGCCGCGCCCAGTGACAGGAACATGAACACGCGCATGATAAACTGAACCCGGCGACGGATCAGTATCATTGTATTTCAGATCATAAATCGTAGCACAGCCATAGTTTCACCTCACAATTCGGTCACCTCAAACAGCACAATGTCTGTAAGCGCGACCTCTTCAATTCGTTCGCCATTCTCAAAGCTCACCAGAAGAGCCTTATTCGTTTTCGCCTTACGATCAGTCAGGATGCGGCCTATTTTGTCGCCTTGCTGGCAAAGAATAGCCACCTGACCAGTTGGCGATTTGCGCGCGCCTTTATCTGTGTCGGCGTCCGCTGCACTGGTCAAGGCCGACAAAACCGGCTCCAAATTGGTCTTGGGCGGTTCAGCAGGCGCATTCTGCGGCCCCTGCCCCGCCTCAATCGCGTTGCGAAGAGCTGCAACCGTTACGCGGCTTACGTCCTCTGCCGGTGTTGCCTGTATGAAGTCGCGGGCGGCGGCTTCGTCTTTTTTCCACTGAGCATTCAAATCCGAAAGCGCCAACACCGGCACGTTTTGCTGTGCCAGCTCCTGCAATTCTTCCGGCATCTTCACCACAGCCGCGAACCTGGAAATAGCCGATTGGCTCCATCCAAGAGATTCCGCGATTTGAGGCCGTGTCATCCCATCCTTTTTCATCTGCTCAACGGCCACCGCGATTTCCATTGTCGTCAGGTCGGCGCGCTGTACGTTCTCCGTGATCTGGATAGCTCGGAGCTGCGAAGTGGCCTCCTTCACAAATGCCGGGATACTTTTCAACCCTGCGAGCTTCGCAGCCCGCCAGCGGCGCTCACCCATGATAATAAGGTGCTTCCCGTCATCATTGGCAGGCTGAACTGTAATCGGCTGCAAAATGCCGTGTATCTTGATGTTGTCGCTTAGGGATCGCAACTTTCCCTGATCGAACGTGCGGCGCGGCTGCTCTGGATCGGATTCGATCAAAGTCAGCTTGATTTCGGCCTGCCCGTCACCTGCAACAGGTTTCTTCTTGTTGTTGATGCTGTCGAGCTTTCCCGCCGCCGCCAGTTTATCCAGCGTACTTGTTAGATTCCTTGCCATATCATGCGCCTCCGTTCACCTTGCCATAGAGCCAGTCAAAGAACGCCCCGAACTCTTCTTGCGCGCCCTTGCCGCTCTTCGTCTTTATCTCTGAAAGAGGCACACCATCCTCCTGCGCCACCACATAGGCCACACGGTTGCGAATTTGATGGCGGATCACAACTTGCTCGAACTCTGCCGCCACTGCGGCCAAAGCGTCACGCTCCACCTGCTTTACCGCATCGAAGCGCGACGGCAGGAAACCCAGAAGTTGCAGATCATCATTGACGGCCTGAGCTGCGATAAACGCCTCAAGGGCCATTTCAATTCCATCCAGAGAGTATTTTTTCAGCTCAATAGGAACCAGAAGGTAATCAGCTCCCAGAAGTGCGCCGTACACCACATCACCAAAGCTCGGCGGCGTGTCGATAACGCAGAAGTCGGCACCATTGCTATTGCTAAGCGCGCTGCTCACATTGACCATCACGTCATCGGTGTTTTGCGCCTGCAAATCCTTATGGCCCGCGATTACGTTGATTTCGCCCGCGCCCAGACCGGCTTTGAATGGCTTGGCATCCAACACCATGTCCAGCGCATCACCAATCACCAGGCAATGTTCAAACGAGCTGGTAAGATTCCGCTGACTGTCCAAGTCAACAGCGATGACCGAATGCCCCCTGCCCGCAAGTGAAAATACAATCTGGCTTGCAATCGTGGTCTTGCCGACGCCGCCCTTGTTATTTGCTACTACTATTTTTTTCATTGTCCTGCTCTCCTGCATCAGCGGAGTTTATCCGGTTACTTCTTCCGAGAGACAAAACCGTCCTCCGTAAAGGCGTCAATCTGATCGTCGGTGCGACGGCTCATGCGCCGCCCATCGCCTGACACCATGATCTCGGCATCTGGATTGATTTTGATGATCGACCCATCACCTTCCAAATATGTTGTCTCCATATCACGGCTAACCACGACACTTCCGTCATGCTTGATTTCAATCCAGTCGTTATCAACTAAAACTCTGACAGAGTGCTCTTCGATGACGATGCCCGACCATCCCAATGGCTGATCGCGGCGCACCACCACTTTGTCAGGGTGCAATTTGATCTGAACATCCTCGACATCATCCACGCCCTTCAACATCACAAACGCCTCTTGGTCTTCGGGCTTTGCCAGAAGACGCGCAAACGCCTCCTTTGGGCGCCATAGGAAAGGTTCGTCGCGCTTCTGCCGTTTCTTGTTTTTGTGAAAAGCAATCAGCAACTCCGCCGATTCCCAGATTGCGTGAACTTTGGCTGGCAAGGTCATGTTAGGTCCTTTCCGGCGTATCGGCCGCCACACTGTAAGGGTTAGCAGGACCGTAGCGAATACCGCCCTGCTCGAAAAATCCCATGGCCCCGAGTAGCCAGGCACGGTGAAGCTCGGTTCCCGCAATGAGACGACGGACCAAGCGAGGCATGGTTTGCCCCGAATGGCCGGCTAAATAGGCGCGAAGATAGAAGTCGTTCATCATGTCGAAAATCCCTTCCAGATCAGAATAATGTGAGAATGGGCGGGCTGAAAGGCCCGCCCGAAAATCAGGCGCGGGGCAGAGCGATACGGCCGCTCATGCTGCGGCCCTTTCTGCTTCCACACTCTCACCCTTGACCAAAAAATCGGTTGCCTTTTGAGCTTCGCGCGCAGCCTTGAAAATAAGCCGCTTGTCGTCCTTGAGGGCGCACAACCAGCTCTTGATATATGCGCCGGATTGCCCAAAATCAGGGATCAGGCCAAGGCGGGCGCAAACCATGCAATTTCCGATCTCCGCAATCAGTTCCTCGAACGCATAGGGCTTGCGGTCGGCAAACCGTGAAAAGCGGGCAAGGCGGGTCTTGTGCCCTGTCCAGTGCGTCGCCTCGTGGGCAAGAGTTTGATAGTAGCCTGCCGCGTCGTGGAAAGTCGCAATCGGCGGCATGTGAATGAAGTCCTGGGCGGGGCTGTAATATGCCTGCGGTTCGTCCGTGGTACGGATTTCTGCACCGGTCGCTACAAAGAAGGCGTCAAGCTCCGGGTTGGCTTCGGTCCCCAGATCGCGGGCCGGTTCGGCAGGGGCGCCGTAATATTCTGCGGGCAAGTCGTCGATCTGCTCCGCATTGAAAACCCGATAAGCCTTCAGATAAGGCAGGCGGCGGTCTTCGCCGGTTTCTTCGTCTGTGCGGTCAAAGGTGCCATATTTTACAACAGTGGAAGACTTTTCGCCTTTGCGAACTCGTCCCCCTGCTTCCTTCGCCTGTTTGTAGGTGAACCAGTGGGCGGCGCGATAACCCTTGTCATCCGCGGCCAGCCACAGCATCAAGACGTTGATCCCGGAATATGCTTCGCCGTTGCTGCGCAGTGGGAACGGTGCGCCGCCCTTCTCGCCGGTCCACGGCTTGCGCCACGCAGGTGTGCCTGCTTCGATGCTGGCAATGATGCTGTCGGTGACGTGGGCGTAAAGATCGAATTTGTCAGCCATGTCTGGCCTCCTTGTGGTGATGCCCTATCGGTCTGGTGCCGAAAATTGGGGCGGGGTTTCTGGCGAGGAAGCGCGAAGCGCGCCCCTCTCCTGAAATCCTGCCTCCCGGCGAGGGCCGGGGGGGAACCGCCGCAATGGGAAAATCAAGCAGACAAGGGGGTGGTGCGGCCCGCAGCCGAAGGCGAGGACACGGCCCCGCAGGATGCGCAGCATTTTCTTGTTGCGGTGGGGGACCGGCGGTCCCCTAGACGGACGCGCCAAAGGCGCGGCCCTGGGATGCAGGGGGCGTTCGGGCAAGCCCCGAATCCCCCCTGCCAGTGTGATCGCCGCGCAAGCGCGGGGATCTCCAAACCTTCTTGGTGCGGGCTTTCCACCCCGCCCAGCCAAGGGGACGAGGCAGGGCCTTGCAGGCAACGAGCTGGACGCGGCCAATATTGCGCAGGACAGCGAGGCGACCTGTGGTAATGTCTGGCAAGTCCGCCGCCATCACGGCCCTGGGGCTGTCTGCCCCCTGCGCCTACGGCGCTCCCCAAGATATTGTAGAGAAGATGAAAGAGCGGAAAACCCGCGCGCTCGATCCTGGGCACCGCAAAAGGCCGAGTGAAACGAGGGACGCCCGTCACCCGAAGGGCAGAGACGGACGCCCTGCCCCGACCATTCGCCCGCGTCGAACCGCTGGCTCGGGACGAGATAGAGGGCGGCGCATTTTGGGCAAAGGGAGAGGCAGGGCAGCTGGCTCGGGTCGGTGCAGCCGACGATCGACTAGGACCCGGTCCTGAGCGGGCGCGTCAGCGAACGATCAGGATTTGCCTGAATACTTCACCTTCATTTGAAAAATGTAGCCCTACAACAACACTTGAAGGATATGCTTTTCAGCAATACTATATATCCTGAAAGGATATTCTCATGGCCCTCTACATCAAAGACCCAGACGTTGATAGACTGGTGGACCGCTACCTTGTGGCCTCCGGCGCAAAGACGAAAACCGAAGCTGTTCGCACTGCCCTGCTCAACAGTATAGCTGCCTTGGAGAAGCAAGAAACCCTGGCTGCGCGCGTTGCGAAGGTGCAGCGGAAGGCAGCCGAAGCCGGGCTTAAGCCCCGCGAAAGCGACGATAAACCGTTTATGGACGAGCTGTGGGGTGGCGATTGATGTTCATTGACGCCAGCGCGCTGTGCGCCGTCCTACTGAATGAGCCGGAAGCTCCGGCGATGCTCAAGGCGATGGAACAGGCCCGAGGCAAATTGATGATCTCGCCAGTTGTGCGGGTGGAAACGACGCTCGGAACAGCGCGGAACCTGAGAGACGCGGACGGGGCGACACACATGAGCGAGGCACACTTCGATAAAGCGAGTGAACTTGTGACAGAGCTGCTCGAGTCGCTCGGCGCTCGGGAGATGCACCTTACCGAGAGCATGGGCACGGCAGCAATTGCCGCCTTGAAGAAGTTTGGAAAGGTGGCCGGGCACCCTGCCCAACTCAACATGGGTGACGCACTGGCCTACGCAGCCGCAAAGGCATTCCATGCGCCCCTGCTCTACAAGGGAAACGATTTTGCGAAGACCGATCTGGCCTGAAGATCGAGGACATGGGCCGGAGGGTGCAAGTGGAACGGACTACGGGGGCAACAGACCTTCGATGCGCAGTCCACGAACTGGAACAATGCGGAATTTTGCGGCCTTTGGTATTTTCAGATCAAATGGCCGCTTTCTCATAGTTTGCCGATTGTTCCAATTCTAAGATGTCGCCCTCTGGATCGCGGAAATAGACGATCAAGTAAGGTCGATCCTGAATGCCAAAGTTGGTGGGTTGGCGGCCACGACTGCCTCCCGAACGCAGCACCATGCTGATGGATTCCTGCAAACCGGGTTCATTCACCGCAGACACCTGCCGTTCCACAGTGCCAGTGTACTCCATTATCTCAAGAAACGACCCTTTATCACCGGGAAAATTCAGCCAGATTGAGTAGATGTCCGAATTTGGCAGGCCATTACCGCGCGAAACTATATCAACACCGCTGCCGCCCCTCAGTTCCCAGCACACCCGGGACCGGCGCATCTACCACGTAACAGCCTGTGATCCCGTCGCTCACGACTTGGCGGCAAATCAAACCGGAGAAGTGACGTTCTCCAAATTTGCGCGATGAACTGTGCCGCGCGGCAGGATAATGTCTTGTCCGCCCGGCAATGTGTCGGTCACAAGATGATCGACCTCGTCTAACCGGCAAATGCTGACGCGGCTTTCGGCGCCTATCTTGTCGGAATTGCACAGCATCATGCAAGCCCGCGCACGCCGCATCATGGCCCGGGCAACCTCGGCTTCGTGCAACTCATAATCGGTAGCCCCGCGGTTTTGATGAAGCCCCGTGGGCGAGATCACTGCGAAATCCGCCAGGAAGCGATCTATCTCCGACAGTGTCATTTCGCCATAGGTGGCGGGTACATCGCTATGTGGACGCCCGCCCAAGAGGAGCACATCGCAATTGTGCCCCCTATTTATGATCTGCGAGATTTCCAGCGAATTGGTGATGACACGAATGTTCCCTCGCGCCGCCAGCGAGCGCGCAAAGGCTAGAGTGGTTGTGCCCGCATCAATGAAACATGTGGAATTATGTGGGATAAGATCGCAAGCCAATTGACCAATTGCTTGCTTCTGATCGTGGAACTGCTCTTGCCGCTGGGCAAAGGTGGCTTCGGGTTCGATGATGGAACTAATCGGCTTGGCACCGCCGTGCACGCACAGCAAAACGCCCTTCTGTTCCATGTCCTTCAGGTCGCGGCGTATCGTTTCCCGAGAAACACCCAACGTGGCCGAAAGCGCCTTGGTCGAGACCTTTTGATTGCTTTCAAGAAGATCCATAATCCGTTGTTGGCGTTCGTGCGACCACATGGATCTTCCTTGCTTCATCAATGCTGTAAGTTCACATGGTACCACATATCCCCACATTGCCACCCAAATTGCTAAGAATGCAAGCACATGCATGGCTTTCCCCCAGTTTGAGTCGCAACGCTAACAGTACATAGCGACAGATTCTGAGCGAAAACTGTCGATTATCGACAAGCCAGATTCCGGGAATATCCACCCATCCTATTGATAAATAGTATTATTTTGTGAATCCGTTGGTGTGAATTTCGAGCCTTTTGGCAGGGCGTCAAAATGAGACAACGCCTTTCCAGCCATACTTCGAGCGCACAAGGTAACAGGACGCCAAGCAAGAATTGTGTGCGATTGATTGGCTTTATGTGGTTTTTTTCTGCTTTTTTGCCAAATATGTTGACACAAAGCCCCATTTGAACGCCCAATGTAACGGTGACAACAGGAAAAGACATAATGCTTATCAAAACCACAGAACGTTTTGTGGAGGAAGTTCAGTTCATGGCGGATGCCGCGGACGCTGTACGCAAGATTGCCATGGAATATTTCCGTAGCCCGCTTTCTGTGGAGGATAAGGCCGACAACTCCCCCGTAACCATTGCCGATCGCGCGATCGAGCGCTCATTGCGCAGCCGCATCACCGAGCGGTTTCCAGACCACGGAATATTTGGCGAAGAAGAGGCCCCAGTCAATCTGAGCAGCCTCCATCTTTGGGTTGTGGATCCGATCGATGGCACGAAATCATTTGTGACAGGCCACCCGTTGTTCGGCGGATTGATGGCTCTGCTCCAGGACGGCACGCCTTGTCTGGGCCAGATAGACATGCCGGCACTCAACGAACGCTGGCAGGGCTGTATCGGAGTCGCGTCAACCTTTAACGGTTCTGTTTGCCATACCAGTAAGTGCACTCGGCTGGCCGAGGCCTTTGTTTACACCACCAATCCCTTTGCCTTCGAAGGGGAGATGCGGGATGTGTTTGGAATCATTGCAGATACGGCGCGGCTGGTTCGCTTTGGCGGAGATTGCTACAGCTACGGGCTGCTTGCTTCTGGACATTGCGACTTGGTCATTGAAACCGGGTTGCAACCCTATGACTACCTGCCGCTGGTTCAGATTATCGAGGGCGCGGGTGGCGTGATTACCGATTGGGCCGGGCAGCCGCTGCATCTGCACTCCGAAGGCCATGTAGTTGCGGCAGCCACGCCTGAACTTCATGCCGAAACGCTTGTGCATCTGGCCAGTCTTCTGGACCGGACGGTCACGTAAACTTCATTACGGGCAAAGCCACGCAAGATGGTTATCTCCGAAACAACCCAAATAAAATAAGATGTTAACCAACCAACAAGGAAAATCGCAATGATCAATCGTCGCCGTTTATTGACTTATTCTGCCGCTGCGGGCGTGCTTGCCGCCGCCCCCCGGCTCAACCCCGACTTCTTGTTTTCCCCGGCCATGGCGCAAACCACCAGCCCGATCGTTTTCCTGTCGGCCGAGAACATTACCGGTAACTGGGACTGCACCGCGCACACCACGCTGTCGCAAAGCACGATTCAGGGCTTTGTGATGGGTTATTTGGCGCGCGCGCCGATGACACAGGAAAACCCAGGCGAACTGGTGATGGAACTGGCGACCGAGATCAACGAGATTTCGGCGACCCAGCTAGAGATCAAGCTGCGCAACGATATCACCTTCCATGATGGCAAGCCGTTCACATCAGAAGACGTGAAGGCGACGTTTGAATATGGTTCTCAGCCAGACCGCCCGGCGCAGACCTATCCCGGTGCGACAGACACATTCGACGTCACCACGCCGGATGATTACACCGTCATCGTGGACACATCGAAGGGTGGATACGGCGCGTCGCTGTTCATCTTCCTGGCGGCCTATCTGCCGATCATGTCCGCAAAAGACATTGCCGAAGGTCCGGGCGGTGTGCTGACCCAGCGGCTGAATGGCACAGGCCCGTTCAAGTTCGTCGAACAGCGCGGCAACGATACCGTCATGGAGGCCTTCCCGGACTACTTCAAAGGCGCGCCTACCGTGTCTGGCGTCACCTTTTCTTTCGTTGGCGATGCAACCACGCGGATGCTGTCACTGATGGGCGGTCAGGCCGACATCATCGAACGTTTAGAGCCCGAACAGGTTGAAACCTTGCAGGGTGAGGCCGACATCAAGCTGAACACCAGCGTTTCGGTCGAAAACAAATACCTGTGGTTCCGCTGCTCGAAACCACCCTTTGACAACCCGCTGGTCCGCAAAGCGGCCTGCCACGCGATTGACCGTGAACTGATCATGGAAGTGATGGGCGTCGCGGGTCATGCGTCGAGCAATTTCGTTTCGCCGATCAAGTTCGGCTATATCGACCTTGATAACTATCCTGAATACGATGCCGAAGAATGCCAGCGTCTGCTGGCCGAGGCCGGATACCCGAATGGGCAGGGCCTGCCGGATCTGGAATACATCACCTCCAGCGGGTTCTATCCAAAAACCAAAGAATATGGCGAAGTCATCACGGCGATGTTGCAGGAACAGGGTTTCCCGGTAAAACTGAGCGTCATGGAAGTAGCGGCCTGGAATGAACGCCTTTATGACCGCCCGGGCGGTGGTCCGGGCCATATGGTCGATTGCGGCTGGTCCACTGGTTCGCCTGAACCGGATCTGGTCCTGCGTACGCATTTCCATTCCTCATCCAAGCGTATCTGCGGCATTGATGATGCTGAAATTGACGCGGCACTTGATGCAGAGCGCAATGCAACCTCGCTGGATGCACGGCAGGAAAGCCTGCAGACAAACCTGATGCCGCTGCTGGCGGACAAGGTTCCGGCGCTGTCGTTGTTCACATCTGTCATGATCCACGGGATGCGCGCCAATCTGGACGGGTTGTTCATCTATCCCGATGGCCTGACGGATGCGTCTAAAGCAACGATGGGTTGACCCAGACTGACGGAGTGCGGCTAACGCCGCGCTCCGCATTTCGTTGCTCTATCAACCAATCTACCCGTCCGGGGACCGCATGTTCATACTGAAATTCCTGCTACGCCGTCTGTTCCAGGGCGCGATCATCGTGTTCATCGTTTCGGCGTTGATTTTTACGCTACTGCGCGTTGTTCCGGGCGATCCTGTTCGCCTGATGGCCGGCGGCATGGCGCCTGAGGCACTGATCGAACAGATCGCCGAAGAAATGGGTCTGCGCGATCCGATCCCGGTACAATTCACACGCTACATGGCCGGTGTGGTTCAGGGCGATTTCGGCCAGTCCTTTGTGCGTCCGAAGAATGGCGCATCGGTAGGCGGATCCAGCTTTGATGATTCCACCCGTGGCGAGCGGGCGCAGGTGCTGGACCTGATCGCGGACACCGCGCCGATGACCATCCAGCTTGCATTGCTGTCCATGGTCTTTGCACTAATCATCGCTATCCCGATCGGCGTTGGGGGCGGGCTGGCACCGAACCGGTGGCCAGATCGGTTAGCCCTGTATCTGTCATCGGTCTTTGTGAGCCTTCCGAACTTCTGGCTCGGTATTGTGTTGGCATTGTTGTTATCGGTCAAATTACAGCTACTACCGGCCATTGGGTACAAGGGCTTTGCCTATATGATCCTTCCCGCCCTTGTGCTGGCTATCGAGATGGCCCCCTTCATCATTCGAACGCTGACTGTTTCCGTCGCCGCTGTCATGTCTGAAAACTTTATCGACATTGCACGTATCCGCGGTCTGTCTCGAAACCGGATCGTCTTTCATCACGGCATGAAAAACGCGGCGGTCCCACTGTTGAACCTGTTGGGCGTACAGTTCTCGATGCTTCTTGGGGGCGTTTTGGTGGTCGAGTTTATCTTTGACTATCCGGGCCTTGGTCTTCTAACGATCAACGCAGTCATGCAACGCGATTTCCCCTTGATACAGGGCATTGCGATCATAACTGCGGCGGCCTTCGTTGTTATCAACATTGTGGTTGATCTCGCAGCTACCACAATTGACCCGAGGTTGGATTACTGATGGCCGACATAAATATTGACGCTCAGGGCACGCCTGCCGAGGTTGCACATACCGTCGCCTCGCGTATCTGGCGAATGGCCTTTGCCTCTATCGAGTTTCGCATTGGCATGACCGTGTTTGTGCTGTTGTTTCTTGCAGCGGCTTTCTATCCCGAACTGAGCGGGATTGATCCGACGAAAATGAACATCCGCTCCAAACTGATGCCACCGGTATTCATGGGCGAAGGTTGGTCCTGGGCACATCCCCTCGGTACGGATCAGTTGGGCCGCGACATGCTGTCCCGCACGCTGGTCGGGCTTCGTTATTCGCTGCTGATCGGCATCACGACCACGATGCTGATGCTGGCTGTGGGCGCCATAGTCGGGATGTTTGCAGGTTATTTCGGCAAGCGGGTGGATATGGTGCTGATGCGGGTGACTGACGCGCAACTGGCGATCCCAATGATCATTCTGGCCATCACGATCCTGGGTGTATCGCGCCCGACCATTCCGGCCATCATTCTTGTGCTGGGTCTGGCTGGCTGGCCTGTCTATGCCCGCGTAATGCGATCCACTGTGATGAGCGAACGCAAAAAGGAATACGTTCGCGGCGCGATGGTGCTGGGTGCGACAGACATGCGGATCATGTTCACCCTGCTTTTGCCGATCGTATTGCCGCCAATGGCATTTGTGGCGGTGCTGGATATTGCCCGGATGATGATTTTTGAAAGCGTGCTGGGCTTTCTTGGCCTTGGCGTGCAACCGCCAACACCGACATTCGGTAATATCATCTCTGACGGGCGTAAATACATCATGAATGCCTGGTGGATTGCCACGATGCCGGGCGTATTCCTGTTCCTAACGCTCACCAGCATCAACCTTATGGGTGCCTCACTAGAGCGGTCCCGAAACGCAATCTACGGAGGCTCGTGAAATGGAAGAGAACGGAAGCGAGCAACCCCTCCTGCAAGTAACTGGACTCAACATCGGCGCCCGTTACCCCAATGGGGATAAGCCGATCCTGAGCGATGTCAGCTTCGAGCTGAATTCGGGGGAAATCCTTGCTGTTATTGGCGAAAGTGGCTCGGGAAAGACAGTGTTGGCCCGTGCGCTGGCCAGTTGGCTGTCACCCCCCCTGATTGCGACAGCCGGAGAGGTGCGGTTTCGCGGCACTGATTTGCTGGAGGATACCGAGGCAGCCAAGCGGTTGGCAGGTCGTGAAATCGCCTATATCGGCGGCAACCCGGCTGGCGCCCTGGATCCGACGATGACCGTCGGTGCGCAGTTGGTGGAAAAGCTGCGGGCGGTGAGGCCTGATTTCTCCGCCGCCGCTGCTAAAGACAAGGCAATCGAATTGCTGGAGGCGGTTCGTATTCCTGCCGCCCCTCAGCGTTTCAATGAATACCCATTCCAATATTCCGGCGGTATGATGCAGCGCGTGATGATCGTTGACGCCCTGATCTCGGACCCGGCTCTGCTGATTGCCGACAACATCACCCAACCGCTGGACGTTACGGTGGCGGCCCAGATCCTGAAACTGATGCGAGAGTTGAACGATCAGTTCCAGACCGCCGTGTTGTTTATTTGCTCTTCCCTGCCGGTCGCCTGTGATGCTTCGGACCGGGTGATGGTATTGAAGGGCGGCCGCGTGGTCGAAATGCAAAAGCCTGCGCAACTCGTGCAGGCGCCGCATACCGATTATACGCGCAAGCTGATCGCCGAGTTGCCGCGTCTTTGGGATCCATCGACACATTCCCCTACCGCAGAACGCGAAATCGCCCGCCCGATCATGTCGGTTAAGGGTGTCGCAAAAGCCTATGAAGTCAGCCGTCGCGGACAGTTCGGAAAATCGCTGGTGCAAGCGGTACGCAATGTTGAATTTGATGTTTATCAGGGCGACAATTTTGGTGTGGTGGGCGAATCCGGGTGCGGAAAATCTTCGCTGATGCGCCTGCTGACAGGTCTGGAACGGCCTGATGCCGGCGAGGTGCTGTTTGAGGGCGAAACCGTCAGCCATGCTAGCAACGCACAACTGCGCTCGATGCGGCGGCGCTTTCAACTGGTCTTGCAAGACCCCTATGGTTCCTTGCCGCCGCAATCGGCCATCGGCGACATTCTGGAGGAACCTCTGAAGATTCACCGCATCGGTGATCGTACAGAACGACGGGACCGCGCGCGGGCTGTGATGTCCGAAGTGGGCCTGCCGCAGGAGCTCTATAATTCGCTGACGATGGGGCTGTCTGCGGGACAACGCCAACGATTAAACGTGGCCCGCGCCATGATCCTGGAGCCGAAGTTGCTGATTATGGACGAAACCCTGTCGGCGCTCGACCAAACTGAGCAGGGTAAGATGCTGGATTTGTTCGAGCGTCTGCAGGCACAGCATGGTTTCACCTATATTTTCATCTCACATGACCTTGCGATGGTCCGCCGCGTGTGTTCGCGCATCTGTGTGATGTATCTGGGCGAAGCGGTCGAAGTCGCACCGAACGAGCGTCTGTTCTTCGATCCCGGCCACCCCTATTCACGCGCGCTGCTTTCTGCGGCACCCACGCTGGAGGAACGCCGCTACCGTCCCGAAGATTGCCTGTTGGAAGGCGAACCCCCCAGCCCGATCGACCTGCCTCCGGGCTGCGCATTTGCCAGCCGATGCCCGCATGCATTCGACCGTTGTCGCATCGAGAACCCGACGCTGACGTCTCGTGGCGATCAGGCACTGTCTGCATGCTTCCTGAACCCCCAATCAACGCTTACTGCCGCGGAATGAAAAGAGAGAACCAATGTCAAATCTGAACGGCTTTGCCGCCATTGATTCTGATTACCTGGAATACCTGATGACCAAAGTGTCCGAGTTCGGGGCAACACCGGATGGGGGCGTGGATCGACCCGCGCTGACTGATGCCCATGCCGGAGCGCGGAACTGGTTCAAGGGCGAGTTGTCCGAACGCGGCTACACCGTAAAGGTCGACGCCATCGGCAATCTTTTCGGCCAGATCGAACTGGCGGGGCCGGATGCGCCGCTGATCATGCTCGGCTCACACATCGACAGTCAGCCCTTGGGGGGTCGGTTTGATGGCGCCTATGGTGTGATGTGCGCGCTGGCGGCGATCGAAAGCTATCGTGCGCGATGCAAGACCGAGGGTATCACACCGCAATGCAATTTTGTGGTTGCCGACTGGATGAACGAAGAAGGCGCGCGGTTCCAGCCGTCCCTTCTTGGGTCTTCAGTATTCTCGCATGAAAACACCCTAGAGTTTGCACTGACCCGCAAAGATCGCGAAGGCCGCACCGTGGCCGAAGAGCTTGCACGCACAGGCTACGCCGGAACAGACGCCGCCCCCGAACCCACGGCCTATCTGGAGATCCACGTCGAAGGGGGGCCGGTGCTGGAACGCGAGGGCCTGTCCGTCGCCCCGCAGGTTCGTCACTGGGGCGCACTGAAGGTAAAGATCGAAGTGACGGGGCATCAGGCCCATACCGGCCCAACCCCAATGGAAGAACGCAAAGACGCTGTTCTGGGTGCAGCCTATGTCATCGCCGAGGTCAAACGCCTGGCCGACACAGCGGCTGACACGCTGTATACCTCCGTAGCGCGCGTGGATGTTTCGCCCAATTCGCCCAATATCGTGCCGGAAAAGGCCATCCTGTTCTGTGAGTTACGCTCTCCCGAACAGGACATGCTGGATTGGTCCGAAGCCGCTCTCAAGGCTGCGCTGCCAGAGTTGATGGCAAAGGCTGGCGTAGTCGGAGAAATCGTCTCGATTGATCGCCGTCCGGCAGGGCGTTTCGATGGGCGATTGATCCGGCTGGTAGAACTTGCGGCCGATGCCCATGGCTACAAACGGACCGAACTGGATACCGTAGGAGGCCACGACGCGGTGACAATCAACCGGCGTATCCCCGCGATTGTCTTTGTCGTCCCCAGCGTAAACGGCGTGATCCATCGGTATGACGAATTTACCAAGCCCGAGGATTTGGTCAAAGGCGGCGACGTTCTGACAGACATGGTCCGGCGCATTGACGCCGCCGGAGGCGATCTCGACAAGGCGGCGGCAGTCAACACATGAGCGTTTTGCCCACCCGGGAAGGGTTGAATAAATGAGCTGGAGAATGACTGCGACCGAGCTTGTCGAAGCCTTTGCGGAGGGTACACTTTCGCCGGTCGAGACGATTCAATCTGTGTTTGATCGTGCAGACGATGTGAACCCCAGCATCAATGCCTTGTTTGATCTGCGTTACGAGGGATCGCTGGCTGCCGCCAAAGCTTCTGAGGCGCGGTGGCGGACGGGCCAACCGGTCGGCCCACTAGACGGTGTACCGGTTCTTATCAAGGACAGCGTTGCAGAGGCTGGGCACCCCTATTGGCGGGGAACCAAGGCTAGGGTAGGCAGCCCGTTCCCGGCCGAAGATTCACCTCCGGTTGCCCGGTTGAAAGAGGCCGGAGCCATCCTGTTTGCCAAGACAACGATGCCGGATTTCGGTCTGCTTGCGTCCGGGATAAGTTCTGCACACGGCGTCACGCGCAATCCGTGGAACCTTGCCATGAACACCGGCGGGTCTTCCAGCGGGGCTGGTGCGGCAATTGCATCTGGTATCGGACCCCTGGCAATCGGAACAGACCTTGGCGGATCGGTACGCCTGCCCGCGGCGCAAAACGGGCTTTTCGCGATGAAGCCGGGACGCGGTGTCGTGCCACATCTGCCTTACAGCGAGGCGCGCGTGGCAGGGCCGATGACCCGCACTGTCGCAGATGCAGCGTTGATGCTTTCTGTTTTGGCCCAGCCCGATTCCCGCGCAAGCGAACCGGGGGCACTATTGCCTGCATCTGTCGCTCCCTTTCCGGTCAAGGGGTTGAAGATCGGCTTGCTGACCTCGATGGGTTTTGGCCCAACGGTTGAGCCGGAAATGCAGAAATTAGTGTCAAATGCGGCGCGCGCGCTTGAGGCTGAAGGTGCAGATATCTTACCACTGGTGGCACCCTTCGATACCGACGTTTTTGCATGCCTCGACACCTATTTTTCGGTCAAGGCCGCCATTGAGCGCGACGAACTTCCCGAAGGCAAACGGCATGAGACATTAGACTTCATCACGCGGTACTGCGACGGGGGCGATGCCGTAACCGCCAAGGTTTACCTGAACACGATCGCCGCCATCGAGCGTGCCCGAGAGCGTTACCTGGCAGTCATCAACACCTGTGATTTCGTTCTTTCACCGGTGTTGCCAATGGTGGGCTTTGCGGCAGATGTCGCCGGTCCAGATCCAGATCAGACCTCAGCCCATGTTTCGTTTGCCGCAATGGCAAACCAGACCGGTTTGCCAGCGGTAAGTATCTTCTGCGGCTTCTCCGAACAGGGCCTACCTGTAGGCATGCATATCGTTGCAGGTCATGGGCAAGAGGCCGCGCTCCTTGGTCTTTCGTCGACCTACGAAGCCATGCGCCCCAATCCGGGCTTTCCGCCCGCATTTGAATGAGGATGACACAATGAATACGATACTGCGCCATGACGCCGCCCTCACCGAACGCTGGCCCGATGGTTACGAAAAACTGGCAGAGGTTCCGGGCATTGCCATGCCCATGCACATGGCTCTGGATTCATATGCCGCCGTTGTAAAACATGGGTCTACAACTGTATTTTCCAAGGCGTTTCACACTGGAGCATTGGCGCCCTACACTTTTGCCGGAGCCGCCGAGGCGGCGGAACGGGCAGGTAAAATAGGGATCGGTCCAAAGCTTGTTTTGACCGATGTCACCAATCAGGTGCTGGTTTTCGATTTTCTCGGGGACGACTGGCGGATGGCAATGGTCTCCGATCTTCAGACCGGCCCATTCCGCGAGGCAGTGGTTGCCGCCAAACGCTCTTGGCACAAGCAACCTGCTCTCCAGACCACAATCTCTCCAATCGCTGTCGCCGAATTTCTGGCGGCACGACTTGAGCCAAAACTTGATCAGGGCACGCTGGTTTTCAAAGGCGGCTTGTCTTTTGCCACGATGCAGGCGGTGGTTGAAAAGATCGGCCAAGCCCTTGCCGCAACAGGTGCGGATCTGTGCCCGGTTCATGGCGAGAACACAGCGTCAAATGTAATGATCAATCCAAACGGCAGTGTGAGGCTGCTTGACTTCGACCGTGCCGTAATGGCCGATCCATGGTGGGACATCGGCGCGCTGTCGCTTGAACTTTGCCGTACCGAACAGGAACGGATGGAACTGGTTGAAATCTATGCGGGCCAATCCAATTCCAAGCTTCTGGCACGCATGAAGCTCTACACCTTGATTGATGACTTCATTTGGGCCTGTTGGGCGCTTCTTGCGGATGATGGTCCCGAAACCTCGGGGCCCGAGCTCTACAAATATGCCAATAATCGACTTATCCGTTTTGGATATCACCATGAGGTCTTTGATATTCCATCACTTTTAGGAGAAATTTGATGCAGGAACTGATTGGAATTGACGAGGCGATTTCCCGCGTATCGCCACTGGCAGGACGAAATGTCCGCCCAGAGCGGATCACCTCCGGGATAACCAACATCAACTGGCGCATCATTGACGAAGACACCGGTGAGATCTTTTTTCTGAAAATTCACGGGGCGGGAACCGAAGGATTCCTTGATCGCCCGGTCGCTTACGATGCCGCACTGAAAGTTGCCGAAAGCGGAGTTGGCCCGGCAATGCTGTTTTATGACCCGGAGGCGGGAATCGAAATGCATGAATTCCTGCACGGGTTCCGCAGCTGTGGTGTGCGTGACACGCAGGATCCTGTAATCCGACAGAACATATTGACCGGCTACAAAACCGTGCACTCACAGCATGTTCTATCTGGTACGAAAACCGGATTTGATCAGCTTGACCAGCACCTGACACACCTGCGCGAAATGAACGCCGACCTGCCTGCAGACATGGAATCCATGCTCGACGAAGTCGCAAAGGTAAAACGCGCTGTAGAGGCCGCAGGCATGGATATTGTTGCCTGTTACAATGATGGATACATCTCCAATTACATGGTCAACGATCGCTCCGAAGTGAAGATAATCGATTGGGAATATGCTGCAAACAATGACCCTTATTGGGATATTGCCATGTTCTGCTTTGAATCATGCTTCTTTAGACCCAAAGACATTTCAAGCATTCTAGAGATGTATGACGGCGTTGCTCGGCCTGAACTGGTGGCCAGAGTTGCGTTGTATGTGGGGGCAGCAAGCCTCACATGGGGATGCTGGGCCACCTACCAAAAATTCATGTCATCAATCCCGTTCGATTTCGGAAAATATGCCGATCTTCTGTTTATGCGGGCGCGGCTCGCAATGACGCCGGATCGTTGGAATGCCGCATTGAGTGCCGTTTAAGTGGGATCCAGCTTTTGGGTTGATCCCCTTGGGCTGCCCATGCCGGGCGGCGCAAACTCACCGCACATGTGATCGGCCCCTTTCTGGCGGAATGCACGGAAGCTTTTTGCGAGATCTTTGTCATACATATCACGCGGCGGTGTTGTCACATTAAGGGGGAGTGAGAAGACAACGACCTGAATGGGCAAAACGATCAAACATAGGCTTGGGATGCTTAACTTGCCGGTTAAGTCTATTAACTCCGCTGGCCTCATGCAGCGCATGCCCCGACACAATTTTTAGAGACCCGCCGCCCAATCGCAGCGGCGGAAAGGGGTCAATCCCGGTGGAGATAGATCGGAGAGGTCCAAGCCTGATTACCATCTTCGAGATTGACGCAAAGCCAGACCGGCGTATCGCCTGTCGCGGCGATCTCCACCTCGGCGTCGAAGCCGGCACTGCGCTGCAGCGGCGCATCGGGAAGCCGTTGGGCCACCAGCCTGCGCGCCAGTCCGCCAGCCTCCATAACGACCGGACTGACACCCATGGACGTCGGGTCAAGGGACAGTGTGCCGTGGTTCGTCTCGACTGTCAGGGTCGGCGTCTCACCCTTTAACCACAAGTCGCAGCCCATCCGATTTCCGGTAGTGATCGTGTTGAAGATGACGCTGTTTGAGCCAACCTGTTGCAACGGCTGCTCAGGATTCAGGCGGTTCACTGGGGCGAATTCTGCGATCTTGCCACCAGCAACTTGCGCTCGGCCTTGCCAGCGCGTGTTGCGCCCTCGGCCACGATATTCGGCGCCGGACCACATCAGCCGCAGCCGGCTGCCCAGGTCTTTGTCGCCAAAGCCGCGCCAGAGCGTCACCACATCGGTAGCCGAACGCAGTTCGATGCTCTCGATCCCGCAGGGTGCCTCGACGGCGACAGAGACCCGCGCCGAAGCGCCGTTGCTGCGGACAATATCGCCCATCGTGCAACGGGTGACCTCTTCGGTGGTGCCATCGGGCTGCGCGATGGGGTTGCGGTGATACAGCGTGCCGCCTTCGGGCAGCGTGGCCTCGATGTCGATTGCCACGCGCGGGCCGGAGGTGCCATAGGTGTGGCGGCGACGGATCGCCTCGAAGACAGTGTCTCGCGTGTTCTCTTCCATCAGGAAGCAAGTCAGTCCGCCATAGGCCCCAAAGAACGAAGCTCCCGGATAGGACGCGCCGGGACGGCCCTTATGCCCATCCGAGTTTGCGACAACGCCAACACGGCGTCGGATCGGGAAGCCATCGGTCAGAACCCATTCAAAGCTGCCCCAGGCCGAATGGACCTCGACCGCGGCTTCCAACGTCGGATCATGATCGAAGAAGATATTGGCATAACGACCACCGACATGGGCGTACATCACTGAGTCCACCGGCTCTGCGTGCAGCTTTTCGTAGAGATCGGTCAAAGTGTGCGCATCGGCATCAAGGTCGTCATGCTCTGCCACCAGTGCATGCGAGCAGCGATAGATGCTTGCGCCTTCGTCGCGGAAAAAGACGTTGTGATCGCCACCCACTGCGGTGTTGCCGGACCATTCATAGCCGGGAAGCACCGTGAAGATGCCAGGCTCGTTTACCTGCGCGGTGAGCTGGTTCAATTTTTCCCAAAAGGCAGGCTTGATCTGAAAGTCGTTCGCCTGATGCGAGGTCACGTCCAAGAAGGACTTGTTACGAGCAAAATCGAAATAATGCTCGATCGAATTGGTTCCGACCGTCTCACCGGTCTGACCATGCAGGTCGCCCCAATAATGCGCGATGCCCTCGCGGATCTGCAGCGGCCCCGCTTCGACCACATGGCCCTGGTCAGAGGTCAGCTTCAAGGTCAGCAGACCGGTCTCTCGCACACTCAGGCCCTCAAGGCGCAGCGCGCCACTTTCCGGGGAAAAGTCGATCAACTCTGGCAGGCCCTCCACGGCAAGAGTGCTTTCGACTGTGAAACGGATTGGCCCCTGATCGGTCGGGTTGCCCCACAGGTCTTCGGCCTTCAGGCCCAGCACGAATGGCTCACCCGGGCGGCGGCGTGTCGGCAGCACGGCACGGTAGCGGTGCAAGGGGCCTGCGCCAACGGTGAGTTCAAGACGCGTGTCGGGCAGCGGGATAAAGTTGCCGGTTGCTTGCACGTCCGCCAGAACCCGGAACACGCGCGCGCCCTCATAAAAGGTCGACATCAGCATGCCCGGCGAGCCTTGCGAGGTGTCACCCAGCGTGATCTCGATGGTCTCGCCCGGATTCAGGTAGCCGCCGCGCTGATAGATCGTGAGCGTTTCGTTCCAGGGCCGCTGGCCACCATTACGGTCGTATTTCAGCATCAACTGACCGTCACCCGAGGACCGTGCCGTGACATAGTTGGCCGCCGTTGGATCGCTGGTCTGTAGCGCGCCCGCATCAGAGATCAGCCGGAACGCCACACGGATCGCGCCGGTGTCGTCCAGCCCGAGCTTACCGGTGGTGTAAGTGATCTTGAAACTCTGATAGCTGCGGACTTCGACATGGGACGGGCCGTCCATGACTGCCGTACCAAAAAGAGCGGGATCTGTGCCGGGAACCGTCTGCAAGCGGGATTCTCCGATCATCTCTGGATCGACGTTGCGTTTGATTGTCATGGGGGGCTCCTTACAACTCTTACCGCACACCTTGCAAAACTATATTGTAAAGGAAACCTGAAATTTTCTGAAGAAACCAGATTCGGCAGAATATGCATAGATTTCACAACTAAACTTCGTTTTTTGCCTAAAAATTATGCATATATTTCTCGCATGGCGGGCGAAACGCTGTATTTTCGCCAAAATCAAAGAGAATACTTGCCTGCTGGACGGACCACACGGCACAAAACTACATAGTATAAATCAAACCAACAGGATCCTCATGTTTTACAGCTTCTTCAAAGCGGCCTCTGTTGCGGTCGCCCTCGCGCTTCCGGGCGTTGCACTTGCAGCCGATTACCCCACGAAACCGATCACCCTCATAGTCCCCTACCAGGCCGGTGGTTCTGTCGAGACGATGGGACGCGTCTTTGCCGATGCGCTCGGCAACGAACTGGGCGGCAAGGTCCTTGTAAAAGCCCAGCCCGGTGCCGGCGGCAAGATTGGCACCACAGCGACAGCGAACGCCGCCGCCGACGGATATACGATTGCGTTGATCCCGGATTCGACAATTCTCTGGCCCGCGATTGCCGAAGATGTCAGCTATAATCTGGACAGCTTCACGCCGATGGTGACGGTCGCCTTGCTGCAACAGGCGCTTGTCACTTCAAAGAAATCCGGGATCGAGACCTTCGAAGACCTGGTCGCGGCTTCTAAGGCCGGCAAGCTCAGCTACGCCGACCAAAATTCGATTTCGCGCGCATACGTCGATTACATCGCCGCGCAGGAAGGTCTTGATTGGGTCGCGGTGCCCACCAAGGGCGGCGGTGAAATGGTGCCGTTCCTGCTGGGTGGTAAGATCGACTTTGCCTGGTCCGGCGGCGTTCATAACCGTTACCTTGACGATATGAACGTCGTCCTCGGAATGATCGCCACGCCGCTCCAGATGACACCCGACGTACCGACAATTCAATCCAGATACGGAATTGCCATGCCTACCGGCACTACCATCTGGGCACCTGCGGGCCTGCCGGAGGAATTAAAAGACAAGCTCATCAAAGCGAGCATTGCGGCTGCGCAGTCCGAGGCTTTCACCTCGCTGCTCAATGACAAGCTGGGCTTTCCTGCTGCCGCGATCAGCGGAGACGCACTGACCCAGACGCTGAACGAGGTCAACGAAAGCCTCGTCAAGGTGTACGAGACAACCAAGAAATGAGTTCGTCTGAACATATCCGGGGCGCCACCGGGCGCCTCGACTTCCTGATCGGGGTGGTCGCCGCGGTTGGCGCACTGCTGGTGATCTTCTGGCTGATCCCGTCTCAGATCGAGATCACGTCCCGGTCAGGACAACTTTCCGCGCGGGTGTTCCCAAGTCTCTCTGCCGGGATTGTCGGGCTGTTTGGCCTCGCGCTGATGATCAAGAACCGTCACCACGCCCTCAAGCCGGCACCCCATGCCGGCCCACGCATCCTGATCGAGACACTTGCCTGGCTGGTCTGGGCGGGTGCGGCGCTCCTGCTCCTGTCGACAGCCGGTTTCATCGTGGCCGGTGCCTTGTCCAGCTTTGCTGCCATGCTGCTTGCCGGCCAGCGCCATCGTCTGCTCTGGTGCGCCATGGCATCCATCCTGCTGCCTGTCGCCATCCAGCAGCTTGCCTGGCACGCCTTCTATATCCAGCTACCCTGAGGCCTCCATGCTTGATCTGATCCTGAACGCCTTCGCCGCCGCGCTTGATCCTATGAACCTGATGTTCATCGCATTCGGGATATTTCTGGGCATCGTGATCGGTGTATTGCCCGGTCTCGGCAGCGTCACCGCCATGGCGGTGTTGATCCCGCTGACCTTCTATATGTCGCCCTTGGCTGCCATCGCGTTTCTCGTGGGCGTCAACAAGGGGGGCACATCCGGAGGCGCAATTCCGGCAATCCTGCTGAATTCCCCCGGCTCGCACGAGGCCGCCGCGACCGCTTGGGACGGCTATCCGATGGCCCAACGCGGCGAAGCCTTTCGCGCGATGAAGTACGCGCTTTTTTCCTCGGTCACCGGCGACACAATCTCGGACGTTCTGCTGATCCTCCTCGTGGTCCCTTTCGCAAGCTTTGCGCTGCAGTTCGGTCCCGTGGAATATACTGCCGTGCTGTTGTTTTCCTTTGCACTGATCGCAGGCATTGCCGGTGACAGCCCGCTGAAAAGCGGCATGGCCATTTTCATCGGCATCTTCCTGGCCACGATCGGCCTGGACCCGGTATCGTCGTCCCAGCGCCTAACTTTTGGCCGGATCGAACTGTATGACGGTCTGTCGCTCTCGGCACTGGCCATCGGCGCACTGGCACTCGGCTCGGTGGTGATGCAGATTTCCGACCTGGCCACCGGCCGGATCGAGGATGAGTTCGCGAAAAACCAGTCTGACACGCCCGAAGGCCGCAAGCTACCTGCGCGGGAATTCTTCTCGCACTGGCGGACGTTGATCCGTGGCGCATTGACGGGTTCTCTTGTCGGTATGCTGCCGGGTCTTGGCGTGACGCTGGCCTCGTTCCTATCCTACTCCGCCGCGAAGCGCGCGTCTAAGACGCCCGAAGCTTTCGGCAAGGGAACGCCAGAGGGGATCGTCGCCACGGAAAGCGCCAACAGCGCCGTAGTTGGCTCTAACCTGATCCCGACCATTGCCCTTGGCATCCCGGGCAATATCGCCGCAGCGCTGCTGATCGGGGCCCTGGTGATGCATGGCGTGGTGCCCGGCCCCTTCATGTTGCAAATGCATGGTGATCTGATCTACGGGCTTTTCGCTTCGATGATCCTGGCGAACCTGTTCCATCTTGTCATCGGTCGTGCAGGCCTGTCTGTCTGGGTGCAATTCGCCCGTATCCCACGCCGTCTGATCCTGCCGCCCGTGCTCATGTTCTGCATCTTCGGGATTTATCTGCCGTCACAATCGCTGTGGGACGTCGGCGTCATGCTGGTCTTTGCTGGGATCGGTGTGCTGTTCACCCGTGCCGGAATCTCGGTTGTCTGTACCGTTATCGGCTTTCTCCTCGGCGAGATGTTCGAAACCTCTCTGCGTCAGTCGCTGCAGCTTTATCAGGTCGACGGGCTGTCTATGTTGGCAAGCCCTGTAGCGGCAGTATTCCTGCTGCTTGCGATTGGGGTGGTGATCCGTGCAGTCTGGCGCGGGACCGCCAAGCGAAAGAAGATTGCATGAATCATCGCGACACAGTGCTGGAGCTGCACGAAGATATCTGCGGCCTCCTGCTGCGCCGACTAGAGCAGGAACGGACCCGCAATCCGCGCGAGACCAAGCGCAGCGCGCTGCGCCTAGTTCTGATGTCGGCCATCCGCGACGGCACATTCAGACCCGGAGACCGGCTGCCACCCGAAACCGAGATGGCCAGCCGGCTGTCGCTGGCACCGGGCACGGTGCAAAACGCCCTTGGCCAGTTGCAGGATCTCGGTCTGATCGTACGGCGCCGGGGCGATGGAACCCGCGTGGCCGATTCCGAGCCGATGGGGCCGAACATCTGGCATTTTCGGTTTGGCGTGAAGGCGACCGGTAGACCACTGCGGATCACCTCCACCCGGATCGAGGTTCTGCGGACCAACGACACTGGCGCTTGGACCCATCATCTTGGCGAGGGTCCGTACAACCTGATCCGCCGTCAGCTGAGCGGCGACGGCGTGCATGTCGGAGCTGAAATGTACCTGCCCGCCAGCCTGTTGAACATTGAGGCCATCGAGCTGAGCGAACTGGAGGGAGTGAACCTGCGCACGCATCTCGAGGGTATGCTGGGCAAGCGGACACAGAAACCGGAAACCCGTGTCGGTGCCATGGCCCTGTCCCTGCGCCATGCGGCGATGTTCGACCTGACCCCAGACATGCCCGTGCTCCACATCGAAGCGCGGACGATGTTGAATGACGGCACACCGTTTTACTTTCAGAACATCTACGGCCCATCCGAGCTTCTGACGCTGGAGTTCTGATACTCCGCTGAGACCCTCTTGCGGTTCCGGGCGCAGCAGAGGCGCGTCCGCGGCGTGGTCGGGACCAGCTTGGAGGGCATGGTTGGTCGTGATGCCGCTTCAACGATGGCTTCGGCGTCTGCAACATCGTTCTTTTGTCGTTTAACGAACGGTTTCACATAGTTTGGCGCAATCAATCGCACGGTATGTCCAAGCTTCTCAAACTCTCGGCCCCAGCTGTGCGCAGTCGCACACGCCTCCATCGCAACGACGCAGGTCGATTGTTGGCTCATAAACGCAAGAAGCTGAATACGTGTCAGTTTTTTGCGAAAAACAACCGCTCCAATCGCGCAAGCCCCGTGAAGTTGAAACACACGCTTTGCAAGGTCTATGCCGATCATGGCGACTTCTGACATGGATACTCTCCCTTTGTTGATGCTTTCTGAAACACCACAGGGGCACATTACGATGCCAGTTGGTCGGGGGCATCCACGCCATCAACAAAGGAGACTGACCATGGGACTGAAACGGACGGACGCATTCCGCAAGGACGCTGAGCGGCACCCGTCATAAATGCTTAAAATTTGAACACCCAAGAGCGCGTCCAATCTGGCTTCCCCAAGGTTGATTTTATCGACAGAGTTATCCTCACTTTCCGAGGATAACTCTTGGGCAGTAGATGGTGAAGTGCTTGCGGAGCATCGTCTAACACAAACAAGCCAATTTTATGTCAGCTATAAATTCGAAGTTTCTCGCAGATAAATCTCACCTGCGACCATGCCAACCTGCTCAAAATCTGTTAGCTCGGATAAAGCCGCGGCAAACTGCGCAGGCTCCGCAGCAAGAGGCTTTCTTGAATAATTTCCGGTGCAAGCGCTTCCATCGCGCTCACAGCACCGCGTTTCGTCAGTTCATGCAGAATAGCTTGTTTCATCGCAAGTCTCCCCATTGGGATTGCCCGGACAGTAGATGATTGGCACACCTATACCCACATACCGCATCAGATGAATGTAACAACGTGACCGCAAACCCGTAAGTTCGCCGATTCACAGAACGCGCTCGCTAAAAGAACACATCGCCCGCAAGCTGTTATAGAGCACGGCGCGTGCTGAGCAACCAGTTGCACTGCCGGCAACGGATTCGTGTCGCCTGCTTCATCGTGAAACTGCAAAATCGCGGCGAACGCCGTTACGCTTCGATATCCGCAGCAAATCTTAATTCGCGCAATGGACGCACCCGGCGGATGGATTCTTGATAGATATCATGTGCCTTGTAGGCATCGAGTGCTGCGGAATCCTCGAATTCACCGTAGACGACCACGTCGACGACTTGACTGATAGGGTCGGACTTGCGGTTCGCTGTCACTTCCAATTTCATGGCATGGGGGATCTCTTTCAGAATCGAAAGCCCCTCTAGAATGTCCTCAACGTCGCATTCAGATTTGGCTGTGAAAAAGACGATGTGCCGGATCAATTTACTTTATCCTTAGATGAAGGTGAGGGAAGGCGTGTTGCAGAGAATGCATCTCTTGCACTTCCTGCTTTCCAGAGGCAAGCGCAACGAACCCCTCCAAAAACTGCCTGAGCATCTCATACGTTGGCTTCAGAACAATCAGGCGCCGGATCAATCGGACTGTGGCATGGCAACCGGCTTGCCCTAACGTCACCCGCCCCCTAAACATCCTTCCACCGGAAATCTCCACGTTGCCGGCTCGACCGCTCCACCCAGAATGGACTGTAACAACCCGAGGATATTTGGCACTTGCTTGATCAGACCGCGCTGCGCACCGAACTTGCCAATCACTACGATCTTGCCCCGTCACCTGAGCTGGCGGCAGCACATGCCGAGATTTATGGCAAGATGGAACGGGTGATCTCGCCGCCCGACTGGGCAATATTCGCGCCTTATATTGTGGCGATCAATAAGCTGAAGAAACAGCGCAAAGCGGTGATCCTGGCCCACAATTACATGACGCCAGAGATCTTTCACGGCGTTGCCGACGTCGTGGGCGACAGCCTGCAGCTCGCGATCGAGGCGACAAAGGTCAAGGCGGATGTGATCGTGCAATGCGGTGTACATTTTATGGCCGAAACGTCGAAAGTACTGAACCCGTCCAAGACAGTGTTGATCCCCGATATGGAAGCAGGCTGTTCGCTGGCCGAAAGCATCACCGCGGAGGGCATCGCCCAGATGCGCGCACAGTATCCCGGTGCGCCTGTCGTCACCTATGTGAACACCACGGCAGAGGTGAAGGCCGCATCAGACATTTGTTGCACCTCGTCCAATGCCGCGCAGATCGTCGCTGCGCAGGAAAGTGACACGGTGATCATGACACCTGACAAATATCTGGCGCAAAACGTCGCCAGACAGGTACCACAGAAACGCATTGTCTGGTGGGATGGCGCCTGCATCGTGCATGAACGTTTCACCGCACAGGATCTGAATGACTTCCGCACATACAACCCCGACACGCATATCATCGCGCATCCAGAATGCCCGCCGGACGTCGTTGACGCCGCAGATTTCTCCGGATCAACCAGTGGCATCATCGCTTATGTTGAACGCGAACGCCCCGCGAAAGCAATGTTGGTAACCGAGTGCTCAATGGCCTCGAATATTTCTGACAGTCTGCCGGACGTAGACTTTGTAGGGCCATGCAACATGTGCCCTTACATGAAAAAGATCACATTGGAAAAAGTGCTCTGGTCATTGCACACGATGCAGGGAGCAGTCGAAGTGGATGCGAGCGTGGCAGACAAAGCGCGCGTCGCCGTACAGCGCATGATTGATCTGTCCCGGCAGTTGGCCTGCTAATCGCATGAAGCGTATCGACACGGGTCGCGTTGTCATCATCGGCGCGGGACTAGCAGCACACTATGCCGCACTGAACCTGGCACCGCGCCCGGTGTTGATGATCTCACCAGAACCGTTAGGCGAAGGTGCATCCTCTGCGTGGGCGCAGGGGGGAGTGGCCGCGGCGATGAACCCTGCGGACAGCGCCGCGGCCCATGCGCGCGACACGGTGCAAGCCGGTGCAGGCACAGTGGACGCGCAGGTGGCGCAGGCCGTAGCCGATGAAGCACGGACGCATATTCTGAATCTGACAGGACTTGGCACCCCCTTTGATCGGACACCTGAGGGTGGATACCTGATGTCGCGCGAGGCGGCCCATTCCTTTGCCCGTGTGGTGCGCGTTCGAGGCGATCAAGCCGGCGCTGAAATCATGCGCGCGCTCACCGCACAGGTGCGCGCGGCCGCTCATATCCAAGTCTTGGAAGGTATGATGGCCACCAGCCTTGAGGTGGCTAGCGGTACCGTGTGCGGCGTCGAGGTAGTACACTGCATGAACGGTTTGTCTGCGCCCTGTTTGATCCGCGGCGCTGCTGTATTGCTAGCGGGGGGCGGCTCTGGTGGATTGTATGCGTTAACGACCAATCCGCCTCGTGTGCGCGGTCAGGTGATTGGCATGGCCGCACGGGCAGGCGCGGTTATCGCCGATGCCGAATTCGTGCAGTTCCACCCCACAGCCATCGACTGCGGTCTGGACCCCGCGCCATTGGCCACCGAAGCACTGAGGGGCGAGGGGGCCATCCTGATCAACCGCCTAGGCATCCGGTTTATGCAAGATGCCCACCCTGACGCTGAACTTGCCCCGCGCGACATCGTGGCCCGTGCGGTCTTTGCCCAAACCCAAGCAGGTCTGGCCCCGGCGTTGGACACGCGGACGGCCTTGGGCAAACGGCTCTTGCGCGATTTCCCCGCTGTTGCGACGGCCTGCAAAAAAGCAGGGATGAACCCTCTGGTCTCTCCGATACCGGTAGCAGCAGCGGCACATTACCACATGGGTGGCATTGCGACAGATGCGGCGGGAAGGACATCGTTGGAAGGTCTTTGGGCATGTGGGGAAGTCGCGTCCACCGGATTGCACGGCGCAAACCGGCTGGCTTCGAACGGATTGCTCGAAGCATTGGTTTACGGGCGGCGTTGCGCAATGGATATCGACGCCGCACTGGGCCCGGTAACGGGGCATCAAGCGGGGATATGTATGCCCGACATGCCTGCCGACGCGCTGCCGCGCGCTGACCTTGTGGCACAGTTACGCTACGCCATGACAAATGGCGCAGGCGTAATACGCACCGCGCGAGGGCTGCAAGACACCCTAAGCAACATCGCCCAGATTGAGGCGACACAGCCCGACTCGGTTCCGCTGTCAAATATGACCGCAACGGCCGCATTGATTACTGCCGCCGCGCTAGACCGCCGCGAAAGCCGTGGCGCGCATTTCCGATCCGACCATCCCGAAAGTGACGGCCCAACCGGCACGCGGTCTTTCCTCACTCTCACCGATGCGCGCGCTGATGTGCGACTGGAGACAACATGACACATACCCCCCTGCCCGACCTGATCCTTGAACCTTTGGTCCGTGCCGCACTGATGGAAGATCTTGGCACCTATGGCGACATCACCACGCGTACCGTGATCCCCGCTGACACACGCTATACCGCGCGCCTGAATGCACGCGCAGACGGTATGGCGTCAGGCCTACAGATTGCGGCACTGGCGTTCCGGCTGATTGACTCGGATCTGAAGGTCACGGCCCACAAGAGCGACGGCGACAGTATCGCGTCAGGTGATATGCTGATGGAAATTGAGGGCCGCGCCGCATCTATCCTTTCGGCGGAGCGGGTGGCCCTAAACTTTGCCGGGCGCCTTTCGGGCATCGCCACATTGACAGCCGACTTTGTGGCGCAAGCAAAAGGCACTGCGACGCGCATCACCTGTACCCGCAAAACCACCCCAGGTTTACGACTGGTCGAAAAGCAGGCCGTGATACACGGCGGTGGGTTCAATCACCGGTTTTCCCTCTCGGATGCGATCATGATCAAGGACAACCACATTGCCGCAGCAGGCGGTATCCGGTCTGTATTGCAAGCCGTAAAGGCACAAGCGTCGCACATGGTCAGAACCGAAATTGAAGTCGACCGGCTCGACCAGTTAGAAGAGGTGCTGGACGAAGGCGGCGCGGATGTGGTCCTGCTCGATAATATGGACACGCCTGCCCTGCGTGACGCTGTCAAAATAAATGCCGGTCGTCTGGTGCTCGAAGCGTCGGGCAACATGGGCATCGACCGCATCGCAGAGGTCGCAGCCACTGGCGTCGATTACATATCATCTGGTGCGCTGACACATTCTGCTCAGACCCTCGACATCGGCCTTGACTTCTAATCTGACGAAAACAGGAACTGTTAACGCAATAATATTACGCTGCGCTTGCAAAGCGTCCATGAATTCCTTAGGCGGCTTACCTGACGTAAAACTGGGGAATCTGAATGAGCCGACCCGCACAGAACAAAGCTCTGAACGCCGCCGATATTCTCGCCCGCAAGGGGGCAGCGCCATTGGTTTGTTTGACCGCCTATACCACGCCGGTTGCAAAGCTCGCAGATGAACACTGCGATCTCGTTCTAGTGGGCGACAGTGTGGGGATGGTGCTGCACGGTCTGACCTCAACGCTCGACGTCACAATGGAAATGATGACCTTGCACGGGCGTGCGGTGGCACGGGGCACCGAACGGGCATTAATGGTGATCGACATGCCCTTTGGCAGCTACGAAGAAAGCCCGGCCCAGGCTTTTCGCAACGCCGCACGACTGATGGCAGACACAGGCGCCGGAGCAGTCAAGCTGGAAGGCGGGCGGCACATGGCCGATACGATCCGGTTTTTGACCGAACGCGGCATACCGGTGATGGCACATATTGGGCTGACCCCGCAGGCGGTAAATGCCATTGGTGGTTACAAGGTACAAGGCCGTGGAACAGATGCTGCGCGTATTCGCGATGATGCCCAAGCCGTGGCCGATGCCGGTGCGTTTTCGGTGGTTCTGGAAAAGGTGCCCGCTGCTTTGGCCGATGACATAACCGCCCGGATTGCAATCCCAACGGTCGGTATCGGCGCGTCGGCTGGTTGCGACGGCCAGATCCTCGTGATCGACGATATGCTGGGCCTGTTCGACGCCTTCAAGCCGAAGTTCGTCAAGCGCTATGCCCATCTGGCCGCTGATGCGTCCGCTGCCATCGAAACCTATGCTGCCGAAGTCCGCGCGCGCAGCTTTCCCGCCGCCGAGCACGTATTCACTGACCAAGGAACCGCCTCATGAAAATCATCCGTCGGAAATCAGACCTGCAGGCTCTGACAGGCAACTGGCGCAGGGCGGGGGAAACGATTGGTGTTGTTCTAACAATGGGCGCCCTGCATGATGGACACCTTAGCCTGGTCAAGGCCGCCCACAGCCGCGCCGACCGCGTGATTGTGACGATCTTCGTCAACCCGCGTCAGTTCAACAACCCCGAAGACCTCGCAAAATATCCCAAAACCGAAGAAAGTGACGCCCGCATCCTCGGTCCACTTGATGTTGACGTGCTCTATGTGCCCGAGCCTGAGGAGATTTACCCCACTGGCTTTTCCACGACGATTTCCGTGTCCGGTGTCAGCGACGGGCTGTGTGGCGGTGACCGGCCTGGTCATTTCGACGGCGTGGCGACTGTCGTGACCAAGTTGCTGTTACAGACCGATGCAGATTGTACGTTCTTCGGAGAGAAGGATTACCAGCAGCTTCAGGTGGTCCGCCGCGTCGTTGCCGATCTTGATTTGAAAACCGAGATTGTCGCCTGCCCCACTGTCCGTGAAGACGATGGCCTTGCCATGTCTTCACGCAATCTTCGGCTTGGTTCGGAAGCACGTCAGATGGCTCCGGTGATCGGGCGCGTGCTTAAAAGCGCAGCCAACGTGATCCGTCAGGGCGGGAACGTCGCGCTGGCGCTTGAGACCGCCCGTCAGGCATTGCTCGTCGCTGGCTTTGACGCGGTGGACTATTTTGAATTGCGCAGTGATTCCGACCTACTGACATTGACGACCGCGGACCAGCCCGCGCGCCTGTTCGTTGCCGCTTGGCTGAACGGGGTTCGATTGATTGACAATATGCCGGTAGCAACGGAACGTTCCGCCCAGAAAGTTGCAGCAAAATTAGTCGAACCAGTCTGATTTTTATCAAAGGTGACGTTCCGGTTGAGGCCGTGGCTCTCACGTAGCGGGCCTGTAAGATCGTAACGAAAGCTGAGAGATGAATGACCCTCAAATCGTACTTTGCCTAGCGCGAAGACCGGAACAACGCCCTGTCCTCCCCGTTCGCCGACGTCCGTATCTCGGTGAGGATCCCGCGTCGCTTGCCGCGCCCCATCGATCGAGACATCCTCAGAGCGGTTCTTCAAGCCAGTGAAGGCCCCATCGCTGCGCGGTCGAAATCGGGCGCAGACGACGCTAAGCCAGCCTCGCAAAACGATGTCACGATCCTGATCGTTAAGCTGCTGATCGTAACCGGACTGCGGATCAGTGAACTGACAAACCTGAAGGTCCGCGATGTCTCGCAGGACGGAAGCCAGACCCTCGTCCGGGGCAAAGGCAACAAGAAGCGGATCGTCTTTGTGCAGAACCATGAATTGCAGGAGGAGTTCGGCGAGATGGAAGTGTCGGATGCCAAGAAGCTGAAGGCGCTGGAGGCCGAGAATGCCAAGCTGAAGAAATTGCTGGCCGAGCAGATGATGGATGTGTCGACGTTGAAGGAAATGCTGGGAAAAAACTTCTGAGGCCCGGTGCGCGGCGGTGTGCCGTGGATTGGGCCATGACACAGAAGGGATATCCCTGCATGGTTGTCTCTGACAACGACGGAGCTGACTTCCAACGCCATCCTGAAATGGCAGGAGGACCGCAAGGTCGACTGGCATTACATCGCGCCAGGCAAGCCGATGCAGAATGGCTTCGTTGAAAGCTTCAACGGTCGCATGCGCGATGAATTGCTAAACGAGCACCTGTTCGACAGCTTGCGCCATGCCCGCAATTTAGTGGCGGCATCGGGACATGATCATTGGATAGCAGTCATTTCGCCGCTAACGCCACATTAGAACAAAATATGAACAAGTGGCAAAAGGGGTTTCCAAACGCGCTGGGACGGATTATGACATATTGTCAATAACCGACACAAAACAGGGGCAGGCACATGAACGCGCATCCACGGACAGAATTTGCAGAATTGATGGAGCGCGCCGGTCTCGACATCGACACGGCGGCAGAGCTTCTGGATGTAAACGCCCGGACAGTCCGGCGTCATATCAACGGCGAAGGCAAGCGGATCGACCGGCTCCGACTGGAGAAGCTGCGCCAGACAGCGGATGCGCGCTGCACGGGCGAGCGCCCGGAGGGTTTCCGCTTCATCGACCTCTTTGCGGGTATCGGAGGCCTACGCCTGCCTTTCGAGGCTATCGGGGGGCGGTGTGTCTTCACTGCGGAGTGGGACCGGTTCAGCCGCGAGACCTACAGCGCCAATTTCCCAGAGCCTGCCAACAGTGAACATATCTTTGCGGAAGACGTGCGCCCCTATGCGAACGCTCCGGAAAAAATCCCTGCCCATGATGTGCTTCTGGCCGGTTTTCCCTGTCAGCCGTTCTCTATCGCGGGCGTCAGCAAGAAAAACGCCCTTGGCCGTCCGCATGGTTTCCTCTGCGATACGCAAGGGACGCTTTTCTATGATCTGGCCAAGATTATCGACCATCACAAACCGCCAGCATTCCTTCTGGAGAACGTGAAGAACCTTGAGCGCCATGACGGCGGCAAGACCTTTGCCACGATCATCCATGTGCTGGAGAAGGAGCTGGGTTATCGCGTATTCCACAAGGTGATCAGTTCGACGCCTTGGGTGCCACAGAAGCGCGAGCGCATCTTCATCGTCGGCTTCAGGGATCACAGCATCGAGTTCGACTTCGGTCAGCTTTCCGTGCCTGAAGGTGACGGCCCGAAGCTGGGTTCGATCCTCGATAAAGAGATTGATCCAAAATACACGCTTACGGAAAACCTGTGGAACTACCTTCAGGGCTACAAGGAAAAGCACAGGAAGGCCGGTAATGGCTTCGGGTTTTCGCTCTTTGGCCCCAAGGACGTAGCCCGCACCCTTTCTGCCCGCTACTACAAGGACGGCTCCGAAATCCTGATCGAGCAGAAGGGCGACCGCCCGCGCCGTCTGACACCGCGTGAATGCGCGCGCCTGATGGGATTCGAGAAGCCCGGACAGACGGACTGGAAGATCCCCGTTTCCGACACGCAGGGCTATCGCCAGTTCGGCAATGCGGTTGTTGTGCCGGTTGTGAACGCGGTCGCGCGGCTCATGCAGCCGCGCATCATGGATGCAATGGAACTGGATGGGCGAGAAGTGCCAGCCACGATGCAGGTTCAGCTTCCCCTGCCCGAACCCGGTATCGCAGCCGAGTAATGCCTGCCGATACTGTCACAGCCACGGTCCGAAGTCGGATGATGGCCGGTATCAAAGGCAAGAACACCAGACCGGAGCTGATAATTCGATCCGCGCTGCACAGGCGCGGATTCCGGTTTCGCCTGCACCGCAAAGACCTGCCGGGAAAACCCGACCTTGTTTTTTCAGGCAGGGGCGCGGTGATCTTCGTTCACGGTTGTTTCTGGCACGGCCACGACTGCCATCTGTTTCGCTGGCCTAAAAGCCGGGAAGAGTTCTGGCGCGGGAAGATCGGGAAGAACATGGAGCGCGACCGGGTTCAGTATAAGACCCTGATCGAGACGGGATGGCGCATCGGAACCGTTTGGGAATGCGCCCTAAAGGGCAAAAACCGCCTGCCCTTCGAAAACGTTGTCGATCAATGCGCCATGTGGTTGAAATCAGATATAAGAACACTGGAGGTGAGCGGTGATAAAACGCGGGCAACTGTCTGACTATTTCGAAGGTGTAGGGGTCAAGCGCCTGTCTGCCGTGGATGCCGAGCCGACGACATCGAACCAGCATGAGGTTGGCACGACGAAGAAGATGCGGGACGACTTCCTGGGTGAGAACCATCAAGAGAAGTTCCCAGCGATCTATATTTGGCTGGGCGGTGATCAGGAGGGTTTCACCGAGGAGAGCTGGGCCACGCACTACGACGCGCGCCTCAACAAGCCCCGTGCTGCCGAATGGCGGCTCTACTACCCTTCCAATCCCGTCACGGTAGCCATGAAGGCCGGAGATACCCTGTTCCTTGCCAAGGACCAGAGCGGCGTCCTGTGGTTCATCGTGGCCCCGGAGGGGTCCACCAGCGAGCAGCAACTCTTCTGGCTGTTCGGCCTGCGCCCGGAAGGCAAATCGTTTGTATCGCGCGAGTTCTCGAACGAGGAGCCGGAGCTGGACTTTGCGGCCCGCTTCATCCTGGATGAAATCGGCGTCGAGTTCGAGGAACCCGAGGCCGACAAGCTGGACAGCATCATCGAGAAGTTCGGCACCACTTTCCCGAAGACGGCAGAGTTTTCCGATCTTGCCCGCCTCACCCTGCCCGAGGTCCGCGCCGAGGACGACCCGGATGCAGCACTTATCGCGTGGCTGGACCATGAGGAGGCGCTGTTCCGGCGACTGGAGCGCAAGGTTGTATCATCGCGGATCGAAGCCGGGTTCGTGGTTAACAGCGGCACGGACGTTGACGGCTTCATCAGTTTTTCCCTAAGCGTGCAGAACCGACGCAAATCCCGCATGGGGCATTCACTGGAGAACCATCTGGCTGCTGTTCTCAGGGCGCACGACGTCCGGCATGTCCGGGGCGCGATGACAGAACACAAGCACAAGCCCGACTTCCTGTTCCCCGATCTGGAGACCTACCAGGCAGCTCCAGCTGAGGGCGACGCACGCCTGACGATGCTGGGGGCCAAATCCACTTGCAAGGATCGCTGGCGGCAGGTTCTGGCTGAGGCCGAGAAGATCAGCCGCAAACATCTTCTGACGCTGGAACCGGGGATTTCAGAGCCACAGACCGACCAGATGGAGGCGTCCAGCCTTCAGCTCGTGGTCCCCTCCCCTGTTCACAGCAGCTATACAGATGCGCAGCGCGGCTGGCTGTGGTCAGTTGGGGATTTCATCAATGAGGTTCGGGCGCGGCAAGGCTGAAACGCTGGTATGTCGCTGTGGTTGCTTCAGAGATATGCCCAGAACGTCGCAGCAGCCATCAAAGGCATCCTATCTAACGCATAGCTATCCACGCCTAAAAGCTTAACCGGAGAACCACATACATGCTGACGATTAGTTCTGACATCAATTTGGTCAAACGGGCATTCGGTACATGGCGTTCGGCTCTTCTAGAGGAGGGAAGCACCACATAGCTCTGAGTATAGCGCACGCCCTTAGTCTGCTGAATGCGCGAGAGGATCTCTGTTCAAGACTGGCAGGTCCAGAGCAGCGCAGTTTGAGGACCAGGCAGGTATCTCCGGCGACGGTGTGTATTTCTTCGACATCAGCCAGATTCCGCAGCGCCAGGATTGGCTCGCTCATGCCCCAGCCCTCAGTTGTGACATGTACGAAGGCCAAAAGTGGGCAACCGATCTTTTCGCCGTCGATCTTCGCAACCGTTCCCTGAATATACGGTGGCCTTCTATGGCAGCTTTGCCTTCTTCGGCGAAGGCGTGCGGCAGGCCTTTGGACTTTCCGCGTAAGGCACCGGAGTATTCGTGTTGGCCTATGGGCTAGGCTTTGGGCTGGCCGGGATCGGGCTTAGCATGGTGGCGCCAAGAATCACGCGTAGCTACCTCGTGCTAATCCTCCTCGCCATTGCAACAAGCTATGAGCTGTCCGTGCGGGCCTTTGTCGCGCGACGGAACGGGCAGACGCGGGGCGCAACAAAGTTGACTGAAAAAGCCAGGACGGCGCGCACAGGCGCGTCCGTGTCAACGCTCGGCGGTGTATCCAAGCGCGGACGAAATCGCAGAGGCCGCAGCAACCAGATGCGGGCTGAAGGCATCCAGCTCTTCGCGTTTGACGCGGGTGTCGGGGCCGGACACGCCAATCGCACCGGCCAGATCGCCATTGGGTCCAAGGATCGCACAGGCACAGGCCGCGATTCCGGCGCGCCATTCCCCGTGCGGCACCACGGCAAAGCCGGTCGCCCGCACCTCTTCTATGGCGCGATGAAGCTGGTCCATTGTCGTGATGGTGGTCGGCGTAAAGCTTTGAAACCGGTTGTGATAGCGTTCCAGATAGGCATCGGGCATCCGCGCCAGCATCGCCTTGCCTGTCGCCATCGTATAGGCTGGCGCGCGTTGACCCACATGGGTGTGGGCGCGGATGTGGTGGCTGCTTTCGATCTTGTCCAGATAGACAACGTCCATGTCGTCCAGAACCGACAGGTGCACCGTTTCGCCGGTCAGCGCCGCCAGACGTTCCATTGCAGGGCGCGCCACCTTGGTCAGGTCCAGCCGCCGGATCACATGGCTGCCCAGCTCCCAAATCTTGGTGCCCAGTGCATAGGTGCTGTATTGCGGGTCCTGATGGACATATCCCTGTGCCACCAAGGTCGCCAACAGCCGGTGCACGTTGCTTTTGGTCAGGCCCAGTTCGGCAGCAAGCTCGGTGACGCCGCGCGGCTTCTCGCTGTGCGCAAGCGCTTCGATCAGGCGCAACCCCTTGATAAATGCCTTGTCCATGACAGTTCTGTTACCTTGAATATCACGCTGTGAACAGTGCATCGCGCAACAGGGTTCCGTAACGAAATGGCGGCCACAGGACATCGCCCCGCAGCCGCCGATCCTGTCATCTGCCGGTTATTTCGCCAGCAAGCTGTTCAGCTGCTCCTGACCGTACTCTTCGTTGGTCATGTTGCCCGATGGAGCCTGCGCGCCCCAGAATTCCGGGCTCCATTCGATGGCTTTTTCCACGTTCTCGGGGTTGTTCGCCCAATACTTGCTGATCTCGGGATCGGCCTTTTCAAAGACCAGCGGCGACGGCAGGGCCACCGGATAGGTCGATGTCAGCTCTGCCGCCAGATCGGCGTCCAGACGCCACGACAGCAGCTTCAGCGCGTTGTCGTAGTTCGGCGCATCCTTGGGGATCGAGAAGAAATCATAGTAGACAAAGCCCTGGTTCCACTCGACCTCGATCGGTGCACCGTCCAGCGCCAGAAGCGATGTTGAACCGGTATAGGCCATGCACATATCGGCCTCGCCATCCAGCAAAAGCTGCGGCGGCTGTGCCGAGGTTGTCCACCACTTAGTGACGTGGGGCTTGATCTCTTCCAGCTTTTTCAGCGCGCGTTCCATATCCAGCGGATACAGGTCCTCTTTGGCCACCCCGTCGGCCATCAGCGCGGCCTCCATGGTAAACCGCGGCCATGCTGGAAGACACCGTTCGCCGGGGAAATTTTCGACATCCCAGAAATCGGCCCAGCTTTGGGGAACGTCGTCACCGGTGTAGACATCGGTGTTATAGACCAGACCCACACCAATTACCTGCAAGGCCACGCCCTTGGGACGTTTCAGGTTGTCGGGCATGGTGGCCAGCGTTTCCTTGGCGCTGTCCGACAGCTTGTCATAATCAATGTCGGCAAGACAACAATCGCCCAGCAGGTTGACCTCCTGGTCAAAGATGAACGTCAGATCCCACTCGGTCTTGCCCGCATCCACCTGCGCCTTGATCCGGGGGCCGGACCGCGCCTCTTGCACCGTGATCACGTCAATACCGGTCTCGTCTTCAAAACCGTTGTACATCACCGACTGCAAGGCATCGCCATAACTGCCACCCGGGTCCTGCATGATCACTTCACCATCGGCCGACGCCAGCTGAACGCCGCCCGTCAGTAGGGCAGCGGCGGCAAGCACCGACAGGCCCATTTTTCTAAATTCAGTAATAAACATTTTCTTCTCCTCCTCCTGTGTTGTCGTTGGGTCGTTCAAGTGTCGGCGCGGGCCCGGGCAAAGACCGGACGCGCCAATATGATGCCACCAACGACCAGCAGAACCTCGAGCGTCGACACGACAGCCAGAACCGGATTCAGTTGATAGTTGATGTCGCCCCACAGCATCAGCGGCAGGGTCTTCATGCGGGGGCTGGACAGGAACAGCGTCAGCACCAATTCGTCAAAGGAATGCAAAAAGGCAAAGAACACCGCAGCCCCCAGACCGGGCGCAATCGCGGGCAATGTCACCTTGCGAAACACCGTCAGCGGCGACGCGCCATGCACTGCGGCCCCTTGTTCAAGCTTGCGGTCGACCCCTTGCAAGGCCGCCGCAACAATCACCACCACGATGGGAATGCCACCGATGGAATGGGCCGCGGCCAGCCCCCAATAGGTACCTACCATGTCGAATTTCAGAAACAGGCTGTACAGCGACAGGCCCAGCACCACGGGCGGTACGATGATCGGGCTGACCAGCAACAGCATCAGCGTGGACTTGCCCCGGATCGAACTGCGCACGATCCCCATTGCCGCCGTCGCACCCAGCGTGACCGAGATTCCGGCGGACATGATGGCGATGAACAGTGAATTCCAGAACGCCGACATCCAGTTGCGGTCGGAAAAGAATTTCTCGTACCAGCGCAGCGAATATTCGGTCGGTGGAAAGGTCAGGTAGCTGGCTTTGCTGAACGAGATGATCATGACGACGACGATGGGCAGGACCAGCGTCGCAATCACGCAAATGGCCAGAACCCGCACGGTCCATTCGCCCCAGCGGGCATTCAGCGCACCCAGCCCGCGCAGCAGCGGCCAGCCGATCCTGTCGGCAATCGCATTCTTTATCCCGCCGCGTGCCGGTGTCACGCGGGCCACGTCGTGCCGCGCCTTGGGCATCGGGCCTTTACGCTCGCCGCCCCAGATAAATTCGAACCCCAGAAAGCGCCCTGCGACGGCCACAACAACCAGCGTCAGCACCAAAAGCACAACGGCCAAAGCCTGCAAGAACCCCTCGCCGGTGATCGAATCCGCCTGTTGGGTGATGTGCATGGCAAACATCATGTCACCCGGTCCGCCCAACAGGCTGGGCGTAATGAAAAAACCCAGCGCCTGAACAAAGACCAGAAGGAAACCGGCACCAACACCGGGCAAGGTGAGCGGCAGCAGCACCCGCCAGAATGCGGCCAGCGGCCCCGCGCCATTCGCCATCGCCGCGCGCACCAGCGCCGGGTCCAGCCGTGACAAGCTGGAATAGATGCTCAGCACCATGATCGGCAAAAGCACTGCCGTCATACCCAAAAGCACGCTGCCGCGGTTGAACAACAGGCCGACAGGCTCGTCAAAGGCGCCAATCCAGACCGCAAATTTGTTGATCGGCCCGTTGCGCCCCAACAGCACCATCCAGGCATAGGTGCGGATCAGGATCGCGATGAAATAGGGCAGGATGATCGCCATCGCCACCAGCACCTGCGTGATCCCCTTGGTGCGCTGGATCAGCAGGGCCGCGGGGTATCCGATCAGCGCGCACAACAGCGCCACGGTCAGCGCGATGTTCATCGTCCGCACCAGCGAATCGAAATACAAGGGCACCGACAGCACCCGCTGCAGATCGGCCCACCACGGATCACCTTCGACGCTGGTCTGCATCAGGTCGATCAGCGGCAGCAGGTACATGAACCCCAGAAAGGCAAAGGCGGGGATCAGCAACAGCGCCGGATCTTTCAGCCGTTCCGACAGGCTGCGAGAGGGAGTAACCCCCGGGTTACCTTGGTGCGTATCCGTCTGTGTCATGCCAGAACCCACCCGTCCGACATGCCCCAGCTGACATGTACCATGCTGCCGGGCGCAGGCAGTGTCTGACCGGCACTGTCGGAACAGCGCACCAGCAGCGTCTCGCCGCTGTCCAGCGTCACTTCGATCCGCAGGATTTCACCCAGGAACAGCGCCGATTTCACACGTGCCGGAATCGATTCCTGACCCGGCATATCGGACAGGATCAGCCTTTCGGGACGCACCAGAACCGTTACGTTGCGGCCCGAGACTTCCTCGGGTGCCGGGCTGCGGAAAGTGTGGCCGGTCTTAGTGCGCAGAACCAGCGCCGCACCTTCACGGCGTACGATCTCGGCGTCGATCAGGTTGCTTTCCCCGACAAAGCCCGCGACGAAGCGGTTGCAAGGCTGGCGATAGATGGTTTCGGGGCGATCCACCTGGATGATGCGCCCCGCGTCCATGACGGCAATGCGGTCCGACATGGTCAGTGCCTCGCTCTGGTCATGGGTGACAAACAGGAACGTGCTGCCGATAGTCCGGTGCAGGTCGCGGATTTCCATCTGGATGGATTCGCGCAGCCGCCGGTCCAGTGCACTCAGCGGTTCGTCCATCAAAACGACCTTTGGCCGCATGACAATCGACCGCGCAATCGCGACCCGCTGCTGCTGGCCGCCCGACATTTCCGAGGGCATCTTGGCCGCTGAATCCGAAAGCTGCATCATCTCCAGCGTTTCGGCGACCCGCCGGTCGCTGTCGGCGCGGCTGATCCCTGCCATCCGCATCGGAAAACTGACGTTCTGCGCCACCGTCATGTTGGGAAACAGCGCATAACTTTGAAACACCATGCCGAACCCGCGCTTGTGGACAGGCACGTTCTGGATCGGCTTGCCATCGACACGGATTTCGCCGCCATCGACGCGTTGGAATCCGGCAAGCAGGTTCAGCAAGGTTGTCTTGCCGCTGCCCGAAGGACCCAGAAGCGTCACGAACTCTCCCGGCTGGATGTCCAGACATATGCGGTCCGCTGCCACGAATGCACCGTATCGTTTCGTTACATTCTCGATCGTGATCCCCGAGCCGATGCCCGCACGCGACACGTCATCGCATCGGGCGTCAGCACCGCCGGGCACAACAACAGGGTCTGCCAGCTTCAATGTCATCTTATCCTCCCTAGTGTTCCATATTATAGAACGCTATTCCGAATACGATCATTGTATCGAAAAAATCACCTGTCAATCCCCTAGCTGACCACTTAAAACGTTGCTGCGCTGCGGCAAATTTGAGCGATTGACAAATTTCCCTCTGCCTGAATACCTTGTTGTTGAAATGTTGTTCCACAATACAGAACAACAGGGACCAAAACGCACCAAGCAGCAGGCGAACCGAAATGCTAACGAATGTGGACAGTCTGGTGGACAGGCTCAGGGACGGAATGCGGATCGCCGTGCCCGTCGATTACGCCGGCGTTGCGATGGCATTTACCCGTCCCATGATCGCACGCGGGCTGCGTGATCTTGACCTTGTCTGTGTCCCGACCGGCGGCTTGCAGGTGGACCAGCTGATTGGCGCGAACTGTGTGCGGTCGGTGGAAACCAGCGCCGTCAGCCTGGGCGAGGCCGGTGGCGCCCCCCGGTTCAACGCGGCTGTGAAAGAAGGGCGCATTCGCGTCATTGATGCCACCTGTCCCGCCGTTCACGCGGGCCTGATCGCGGCGCAAAAGGGATCGCCGTTCTTCCCGATGCGCGGCCTGATCGGAACCGACGTTCTGCGCAACCGCCCCGACTGGAAAATGATCGACAATCCCTTTGCCGATCAGGGCGATCCGGTGGTGCTGATTCCGGCGATCAAGCCCGATGTCGCCATTTTCCACGCGCCCATGGCCGACCGCGCGGGCAACGTCTGGATCGGGCGGCGACGTGAACTGGCGCCGATGGCCTATGCCGCGACCGACACCTATGTCACCGTTGACCGCATCGTGGACGACAACCTGCTGGCGGATGAGACAACCGCCGCGGGGGTTCTGCCCGCCTTGTATGTGTCGGGCATTGCCCATGTGCCGCAAGGGGCGTGGCCCTACGGCCTGTGGGGCGTTTATCCGGCGGATACCGACGAGCTGAAACGCTATGCCGCCGCCGCCCGCACGCAAGAGGGGTTCGACGCCTATATGGCCGCGACCGACACCCGGAACGACGCACACCCATGACACACGCCGACACCCCCGTCCTGCCCAGCGAAACGCTGATCACCGCCATCGCCGCCCTGCTGGCCGATGTGCGTCACGTGGCTGTTGGCGCATCCTCTCCGATGCCCGCCGCCGGTGCCATGCTGCGCCAGGCGCTGGATGAACAGACACGCCACGTGCGCCTGTCGATCCTTGGGTCTGTCGCGCACAACTTTTTCACCAACGGATCGGGCGAACTGTTCGATTGTGCCGGACAGGGACGTATCGACGCCTTTTTCCTGGGCGGCGGGCAGATCGACGGACAGGCGAACGTCAACCTTGTCGGCGCGGGCGATTATCCGCAAAGCAAGGTCCGCTGGCCCGGCTCTTTCGGGTCAGCCTATCTGTATTTCGTCGTGCCCCGCGTGATCCTGTTCCGCGAAGAACACAGCCCCCGCGTGATGGTCGAACAGGTCGATTTCATCTCGGCCCCCGGTGTCAGCCCGCCGGATGTGTATCGTCCCGGCGGCCCCGTCGCGCTGTTGACAGGCAAGGCGCTGTTTTCCTTTGACAAAACGCGGCCCGGCTTCACCCTTGTCTCGGTCCACCCCGGCGAAACGCTCGAGACGATCCGCGACGCGACCGGCTTTGACTTTGACCACCCCGACGAGGTGCCGCAAACCCCCGCGCCCGATGCCGCCACGCTTGCCTTGTTGCGCGGTCCGGTTCTGGACAAGCTTGCTGAAACCTACCCGGCCTTTGCCGAAAACTGGCGGCGCGATCTGGCCGCCCAAACCCAACACAGCTGAAACCACGGCCCGTTGCGGGCCGCATATCCCGATTGAACGGAGAACTGCATGACGCCCACCGGCTCCCTTTCCAACCTCAAGGTCATCGACGCCAGCCGAGTGCTTGGTGGGCCCTATTGCGGCCAGATCCTGGCCGACCACGGCGCCGATGTGATCAAGCTGGAACCGCCAGCCGGTGACGAAACCCGCGGATGGGGTCCTCCCTTTCTGGACGGGGCGGCAAGTTATTTTCAGGGTCTGAACCGCAACAAACGCGGCATTGCGGTGGACATCTCGCAACCGGCAGGCCGCACATTGTTGCTGGAACTGCTGGCCGATGCCGACGTGTTCCTGGAAAACTTCAAGACCGGCACGCTGGAACGCTGGGGCCTGGGCACCCAAGAGTTGCAGGCGCGGTTTCCAAAGCTGGTCCATTGCCGGGTGTCGGGCTTTGGCGCCGACGGTCCGATGGGCGGCCTGCCCGGCTATGACGCGGCGATCCAGGCGGTCTGTGGCATCATGAGCGTCAACGGTGAACGCGGTGGCGATGCCACGCGCGTGGGCCTGCCTGTCGTCGACATGGTCACCGGCCTGAACGCGGCGCTGGGTGTGTGCATGGCGCTGAACGAACGCGCAACCAGCGGGCACGGCCAGTTCATCGAAACGACCCTGTACGATTGCGGCGTGTCGCTGTTGCACCCGCATCTGCCCAATTACTACCTGTCCGGCAAGGTCGCAGCCCCCACCGGGAACGCGCATCCCAACATCTGCCCCTATGACACCTATCAGACCAAAACCGCACCGCTGTTCCTGACCGTCGGCAACAACCGCCAGTTCGCCAAGCTCTGCGAAGGCATCGGCAACCCCGCGCTGGCCACGGACCCCCGCTTTGCCAGCAATGCCGACCGGCTGGCCAATGCCGACGCGCTCAAGGTGGAGCTGGAAACCGCGATGTCGGAGTTTGACTGCGCGCCCCTGTCCGAAAAGCTGATCCGCATGGGCGTGCCCTGCGGCGCCGTACGGACCATCGACGAGGTCGTGGCCGACCCGCATACGACACACCGTGAAATGATCGTGGACATCGGCAATTATCGCGGCACCGGCAGCCCGATCAAGATGTCGCGCACGCCCGTCAGCTATCACAGCGCACCGCCCCGCTTTGCCCAGCACACGGTCGAGGTGATGGCCGAACACGGGCTGGACCTGGAGACCTACCGCGATGTGCTGCCGGGGCTGGACCCCGTAGCCGCACCCGAGAAAGCTTAGGACAGCTGCATGACAACGCATGATAGAACGCCTCTGACCATCGGCATCATCGGTGACGGGTTCATGCAGCCCGCACTGTTCCGCAAGGCGCTTGAAGCCCGGCTGGGGGACCGCGAGATCACCTTCCGCGAGCTGGAACTGGATTGGCCGCTGCATGTCAAATCGACCAAGGTCGATCCTGATCTGCCCGTGGGGGAATTCGTCGGCAGGCCCGAGGATTACTTTGACTTCCTGTCAGATCTGGACCTTCTGGTGACCCACCTTGCGCCGATCACCGCGCACAGTCTGGACCATGCGCCCGGACTGAAGCTGATCGCCGTGTCGCGCGGCGGGCCGGTGAACATCGAAATGCCTGCCGCCCGCGACCGCGGCCTGAGCGTGGTCAACACACCGGGCCGCAACGCATCGGCGGTGGCGGAATTCACCGTGGCCTCGTTGCTGGCGGAAACGCGCAACCTGATCCGGGGGCATCTGGCGGTGAAAAGCGGGTCGTTCAACCGCGACTATTACCACTATGACAATGCAGGCCCGGAGCTGGGCGAACTGACCGTTGGCATCGTCGGCTATGGCGACATCGGCACCCGCGTCGCGCGGCTGTTGCAGCCCTTCGGGTGCGAGATCGTGATCTATGACCCGTTCAAACCGCTGACCCCCGAGGAAACCGCCGCAGGCTTTCGCAAGGCCGAACTGGACGCGCTGCTGGCCGATGCGGATGTGGTCACGCTGCACCCGCGCGTGACGCCCGAAACCATCGGCATGATCAGCCGCGAGCGGATCGCGGCGATGAAACCCGGCGGCTATATTGTGAACACCACGCGCGGGCAGGTCCTGGACTATGACGCGCTGTATGATGCGCTGGTCTCCGGGCATTTGCGCGGTGCCGCACTTGATACCTTTACCCCCGAACCGCCGCCCGCCGACATGCCGTTGTTGCAACTGCCTAACGTCACCCTGTCGCCGCATATCGCCGGTGCCTCGCGGCTTTCTGCGAAAAAGGCCGCCACCGTGATCGCAGAGGACATCGCGCGTTTTCTGGCGGGCGATACGCCCCACAACCTGTGCACCTGAGGATAGAGACATGACCGACCAAGAGCTGACCTTGCGAACCGAACTGATCGAAGCCTGCCGCGCGATGAACGGGCTGGGCATCAACAAGGGCACGGCGGGCAACATCAGCGTCCGCCACGGCGACGGCTTTCTGATCTCGCCCACCGGCATCCCCTATGACAAGCTGCGCCCCGAACATGTGGTTGCGATGAATTGGGACGCCTCGTTTACCGGCGACGTGCTGCCGTCCAGCGAATGGCGCTTTCACCGCGACATCCTGCAAGCGCGTCCCGAGCTGAACGCCGTTGTGCACACCCATTCGACCAAGGCGACCAGCGTGTCGGTACTGGGCCGTGACATCCCGGCCATCCACTATTCGATTGCGGCCGCCGGCGGGGACAGCATCCGCTGTGCGCCCTATGAGCTGTTCGGCACGCAGGAACTGGCCCACGAAGTCGTCAAGGCGCTGGAGGGCCGCCGCGCCTGTCTGATGGCGCATCACGGCGTGATCGCGGCACATGTGTCCATTGCCCGCGCGCTGGCGCTTGCGGTCACCGTCGAAGAGCTGGCGACGCAATTGCTGGCGTTGCTGCCGATGGGCGAACCGCCGGTTCTGTCCGAGGCGCAGATCGCCGTAGTGCTTGAGAAATTCAAGACCTACGGCCAGCAGACTCCCGAGGTTCAAGAAGGTCTGCGACATGCGTCGTAACACGTGGCCCCTGTGATCCTGTGCCTGGACAGCGGCACGACGGCGGTCAAGGCCGCCGCCTTTGATGCTTCGGGACAGCTGCTGGCGCATGTGGATTTGCCCAACACTGCGCTGACGCGCACTGGCTTGCGGGTTGAACAGGACATGGATGCCTCGCGCGAACTGGCGGTACGGGCGCTGCGCGATTGCATGGCGCGCACGCCCGGTCACGCACCCCGGGGGCTGATCCTGACGGGACAGGGTGACGGGCTGTGGCCGCTGGATGCAGACGGCCAGCCGGTCGGGCCTGCGATGACATGGCTGGACGGCCGGGCGCGGGGGCTGGTCAGCGAACTGGGCAGTGCACTGGACCGGATCGAGGACATCACCGGATCGCGCCCCACCGCTGCCGCGCAAAGTCTGCAACTGCTTTGGCTGCAACGCCATGAGCCTGACCGTTTTCAGCGGATCGCAAAAATCCTGCGGCTGAAGGACTGGTTGTTTTACGCCTTCACCGGCACCCTTCAGGCCGAGCCAAGCGCCGCCTTGCCGGTCTGGGGCAGCTGGCGCGATGGCAGCATGTCGGCAGAGATACCAAAGGTGCTGGGACTGACCCGTGGCATCGACGTTCTGCCCGAATTCGCCCCCGTGGGCCAATGCCGCGCGCCATTGTCGGCGTCCGCAGCGCAGGCTTGCGGCCTGCCTGAGGGTCTGCCGGTTCTGATGGGGCCGGGTGATGTGCAGGCGACGCTGATTGGTCTGGGGCTGGGCACACGTCCCGAAGTCACCCGTGCTTCGGTCTTTGGCACCAGTGCGATTCACGCCTGTCTGCTGGATGATCCCGACACGATGCCACAGAAACCACGCGGGGCGATGGTACAGCAATTCGTGCTGGGCGACGGGTTCCTGTGCTTTCACCCCTGTTTTAACGGCGCGACCCTGTTGCAGCATTTGCAGGGACAGTTCCGCGACCTGCCATCGTCGGTGTCACCTGCGTATTCAGGGCTGGTGGTGCATCCTTTCTTTGAGCCGGGCGGCGAGCGCGCACCATGGACGGACCCGCAGGCCAGCGCCGCCCTGTTCGGGCTGAGTGCGGCCACCACACCGCAGCAGATTGCATGGGCCGGACGCGAGGCGCTGGCCTTTGTCGCGCGGGTCAGCCACATGATGATGGGTGCCGCTCAAGGCGCATTGTCGCTGGGTGGCGGGCTGGCGCGGGATGCGAATTTCGCGCGGTTTCTGGCAACCTGCCTGGGCACGCCGGTGGTGCGCAGCCCGACTGCCCACGCGGGCCCGCGCGGGCTGGCCGCCATCGCAGCGCCCCATCTTCTGGACGCATCCCCCGCCGACGTCGCGGCCCATTGGATCGGCCCGTCCGAAGACCGCATCACACCCCAATCCGGCCCGGTCGCGCGCTATGCGGATGCAAAATTTGCATCCTTCCGCGATCTGGTCGACACAACATCACCCCATTGGGCGGCATTGTCCGACATCGCGGACGCCGCTGCACATCTGAACGAGGACACACCATGAAAATCGGCGCCGACCTGCTTTGCGATACCCTGCTGGCCAACGGAATTGACACCTGCTTTGCCAATCCGGGCACCTCTGAAATGCACTTTGTCGCGGCACTGGACCGCCAGCCAGCGATGCGCTGCGTGCTGGGCCTGTTCGAGGGCGTGGTCACGGGAGCCGCCGACGGATACGCCCGTATGGCGGAAAAGCCCGCCGCGACCCTGCTGCACCTGGGGCCGGGGCTGGCGAACGGGCTGGCGAACCTGCACAACGCGCGGCGTGCCGGCAGCCCGATGGTCAACGTCGTCGGCGATCACGCGACCTATCATCTGGAGCTTGACGCGCCGCTGACCTCGGATATCGAAAGCCTGGCGCGGCCGATGTCACATTGGGTCGGACGCGCGGACAGCCCCAAAATGCTGGACTCCACCGCCGAGGACGCAATCCGCGCCGCCTGTACCGCGCCGGGCCAGATCGCCACGCTGATCCTGCCCGCCGATGCCTCGTGGGGGGCCGCCCCGGCTGGCGATCCGGTGGCCATTACGCCGCCGCAACCCACGGCACCGGAAGCCGCGCGCATCACACAGGCCGCCACCGCCCTGCGCAACGGGCGCAACACCACGATCCTGATCTCGGGCAAGGCGTTGCGCGATGCCGAACTGGACACGCTGGACCGCATTGCACAAAGCAGCGGTGCCCGGCTGATGGCACAGCAGTCGAACGGCCGCATGATGCGCGGCGCGGGCCGGATTGCCCTTGATCGGGTGCCCTACAAGGTCGATCTGGCCCTTGCGACCTTTGCCGAAACCGAACAGGTCATCCTGATCGGAGCAAAGGCGCCGGTCGGCTTTTTTGCCTATCCCGGAAAGCCCGGCAAGATGCTGCCCGAAAGCTGCGAGGTAATCGACATGGCCGATGCAGGCAGCGATCTGCCAGCGGCCATTGCTGCGCTTGCGGATGAATTCGGGGTGGCAAACAGCCCGGCCCCGCGCCATGCGTCCCGCGCCAAGCCGGATATGTCGGGCGGTGCGCTGACGCCGGATGCCATCGCCGTCGCCCTGGCCCATCATATGCCCGACAATGCCATCGTCTGTGACGAATCCGTGACCTCTGGACGTGACTTCTTCCGCCACACCTATGGCGCGGCGCCCCATGATTTCCTGCAACTGACCGGTGGGGCCATTGGTGTGGGCATGCCGCTGGCCACCGGTGCCGCTGTCGCCTGCCCCGATCGCAAGGTGATCACCCTGCAAGCGGACGGGTCCGGGATGTACACGGTTCAGGCGCTGTGGACGCAGGCGCGCGAAGAACTGGATGTGGTCACCATCGTCTTTGCCAACCGCCGCTATCAGATTCTGCATGGCGAGCTGAAGGACGTGGGCGCAGGCACCGCCGGTCGCAATGCCAGCCGGATGCTGGATCTGGACAACCCTGCGCTGGACTGGGTCAGCCTCGCACGGGGCATGGGTGTCGAGGCCGCCAGCGCCAGCACCGTCGAAGAATTCAGCGACCTGCTGCGCGCGGCCTGCCAGCGCCGTGGCCCGTTCCTCATCGAAGCCTTGATATGAAAGGGCCTGTCGCCATGTCCAACGTCCGCCGCGTGCCGCATTGCAGCCATTGGGGCGCCTATACGATCCTTGTCGATGACAACCGGATCGTGGGCGTCGAGCCGTTCGGCCCCGACCCTGCCCCGTCGCCGATCATCCATTCCGTGGCCGAATGGACCAAGAGCGATCGGCGCGTTTTGCAGCCGCTGGTGCGGCAGGGCTGGCTGGAGGACCGCGGCGCAAGTGACGGGCGCAAGCGCGGTTCGGACCGGTTTGTGCCGGTCAGCTGGGACGAGGCGACAACGCTGGTCTCGGACGAGATTTCGCGCGTGGCGCGGGACTATGGCAATGCCTCGATCTTTGCGGGGTCCTATGGCTGGACCAGTTGCGGGCGCTTTCACCATGCCTCGACCCTACTCAAACGGATGTTGAATCTGGTGGGTGGCTATACCGGCCACGTCGACACCTATTCGATTGCCGCGGGGCCGGTCATCCTGCGGCACACGCTGGGCAACGAAAGCGCCTGTGGCGGCGGGGCCAACACGCTGGACAATATTGCCGAACACACCGAGACGCTGGTGGTGTTCGGCGCGATGTCGCCACGCACCTCGCAGAGCGAGGCGGGGGGCATCGGCACCCACCAGCTGGAAACCCACCTGCGCCGCATCGCCGAACGCCGGGTCAAGGTCGTGCTGGTGTCGCCCTTGCGCGATGATCTGCCCGACTGGCTGAACGCCGAATGGATGCCGATCCGGCCCAACACCGACGCCGCGCTGATGCTGGGGCTGGCCGGTGAAATCGTCGCCGCCGGACGCCACGACCGTGATTTTCTGGACCGCTGCACCAGCGGTGCCGACACGCTGCTGTCCTATCTGACCGGGACGCAGGACGGGGTTGTCAAAGATGCGGGTTGGGCCGCCGAAATCACCGGACTGGATGCCACCGCGATCCGCACCCTTGCCGCGCAGCTGGTCGACAGCCGCAGCATGTTGACCGTCAGCTGGAGCCTGCAACGCGCCCATCACGGCGAACAACCGTTCTGGGCCGCCCTGGGGCTGGCCGCGATGATCGGCCAGATCGGCCTGCCCGGTGGCGGTGTCGGCTATGGCTATGGCTCACTTGGCGGGGTCGGTGCGCCGATCCAGACAGGGAAGTCTCCGGCGATGAGCAGGGGCATGGATGCGATCCGCAGCTTTATCCCAGTGGCGCGGGTCACCGACATGCTGCTGAACCCCGGTACCCCGTTCACCTATCAGGGCGAGACCCGCAATTACCCCGATGCGCGGCTGGTCTATTGGGCAGGCGGCAACCCGTTCCACCACCATCAGGACCTGAACCGGCTGAGCGAGGCATGGACCCGTCCCGAGACCATCATCGTACAGGACCCGATGATGACCGCCACCGCCCGCCGCGCCGATATCATCCTGCCTGCCTCGACCTCGCTCGAACGCAACGACCTCGCGGGAAACCGGCGGTCGGATTATATCCTTGCCATGCATCAGGCAGTTGCCCCGATGGGTCAGGCGCTGTCGGATTTCGAGATTTTCAGCCGCATTTCGGAAAAGCTGGGCGTCAGGGCGGACTTTGACGAAGGCCGCGACGAAATGGGGTGGGTGCGGCACCTGTATGACCTCAGCCGGACCGATGTGCGGGAGCGGCTGGACTTTGACATGCCCGACTTTAACACGTTTTGGGAGCAGGGTTTCGCCGCCTGCCCGACCCAGCACAATCACACCTATCTGGCCAACTTTCGCGCCGACCCGCAGGCCGCGCCACTGGCCACGGAAAGCGGCAGGATCGTGTTGGGCAGCGCCGCGCTGGCGCAGCTTGGCTATGACGATTGCCGCGCCCATCCCGCATGGATTCCGCCCGCCGAATGGCTGGGGGCACCGGGTGCGTCCGACGCTCTGCACCTGCTGTCCCACCAACCCAAAGGGCGGCTGCACAGCCAGCTGGAAACCGGCCCATCCAGCCGCGAGGAAAAACGCAACGGTCGCGAACAGGTGCGCCTGAACCCCGATGACGCCACCACGCGCGGTATCACCGACGGACAAACCGTGCGCCTGTGGAACGATCGCGGTGCCTGCCTTGCCACGGCGCGGCTGACCGCCGACCAGCGCCCCGGCGTCGCCGTGTTGCCCACCGGCGCGTGGCTGACCGAACAGGCCGAGGGGCCGGAACTGGCCGGCAACCCCAACGTGCTGACGCTGGATGTCGGCACCTCGCAATTCGGACAGGGCTGTTCCGCGCAGACCTGTCTGGTTCGGATCGCTCCGCATGACGACAATCCGGGCGATGCCATCGAAATCTATCAGGCGCAACTGACTGCGCTTTTGACCTGAGAAAGGACAACCATGACCAACACATCCATCAGCCGCTTTCCAGTGCCCGAGATCAAGGACCTGCCCGAGGATCTGCGCGACCGCATTCTGGCGGTTCAGGAAAAATCGGGGTTCGTGCCGAACGTCTTTCTGACGCTGACCCACAGACCGGAAGAATTCCGCGCCTTTTTCGCCTATCACGACGCCCTGATGGACAAACCCGGTGACATCACCAAGGCCGAGCGTGAAATGATCGTGGTGGCCACGTCGAACGCCAACCAGTGCCAATATTGCGTGGTCGCCCATGGCGCGATCCTGCGCATCCGCGCCAAGGACCCCCAGATTGCCGATCAGGTAGCGATCAACTACCGCAAGGCCGAAATCACCCCGCGCCAGCGTGCAATGCTGGATTTCGCCATGAAGGTTTCGGCCCGCGCCTACGAGGTCGACGAGACCGACGTGGAAACGCTGAAATCACATGGGTTCAGCGAGGAAGACATCTGGGACATTGGCGCGATCACCGCGTTTTTCGGCATGTCCAACCGGCTGGCCAACCTGACCAGCATGAAACCCAACGCTGAATTCTACAACATGGGGCGCTAGGACATGGCCATTGGATACCAACAGATGCTCGACGAAGCCGATGCCAGTGTGACCTCGGTCGACGCTGCGGATATGGCCGCGCAACTTGGTGCGGAGGATATCGTGATGGTCGACATCCGCGACCCCCGTGAACTGGAACGCGAAGGCATGATCCCCGACGCCTTTCACGCCCCGCGCGGGATGCTGGAGTTCTGGATCGATCCGGCCAGCCCCTATCACAAGCCGCGTTTTGCCGAGGGCAAAACCTATGTGTTCTATTGCGCCTCGGGCTGGCGGTCGCTGCTGGCCGCAAAAGTGGCGCAGGAAATGGGTCTGGACGCCCGCAGCCTGCGCGGCGGATTCAGCGGCTGGAAATCTGACGGCAACCCTGTCGGCGAGCTGCAAAAGCGGGCACGTTGATGCACACAGACCAGGGATCTCCGCGCATGAGCATCTATGACACCGATCTGGACCGTTGTCCGGCCAACCACCAACCGATGTCGCCCCTGTCCTACCTGGAACGGGCGGCGCTGACCTATCCCGAGCGTGTGGCGGTGATCCACGGGCCGGACCGGATCAGCTATCGCCAGCTTTGGGAAAACTGCGTGCGGCTGGGCTCGGGCCTTGTCGGGCTGGGCATCGGTCACGGGGACACGGTTTCGGTGCTGTTGTCGAATACGCCGCCGATGATCGAGGCGCATTATGGTGTCGCCATGGCCAAGGGCGCGGTTCTGCATTCGCTGAACTACCGTCTGGACGCCCGTGCCATCGCCTTTCAGCTGGACCATGCGGAATCCAAGGTTCTGATCGTCGACCGCGAGTTTTCGGATCTGGCCGCCGAAGCCCTGAGCCTGATGACATCCTCCGCGCTGCCTGTCGTGATCGACTATGACGATCCGGCCTACCCCGACGATGCCCCCTATCCCAAAGGGCCGCTGATCGGGATCATGGACTATGCGGCACTGCTGGCCTCGGGGTCGGCTGACTATGTGGCACCGCCCCTGCGCGATGAGTGGAACGCGATTTCCCTGAACTACACCTCTGGCACCACCGGCAACCCCAAAGGGGTCGTCTGCCACCACCGCGGTGCGGCGCTGATGGCACTGAACATGGTGATCCATGGCGAGATGGGGCGGCACCCCGTCTATCTGTGGACGCTGCCGCTGTTCCATTGCAACGGCTGGAGCTTTTCGTGGAGCGTGGCGGTTCAGGCGGGCACCCATGTCTGCCTGCGCTGGGTCCGTGCCAAACCGATCTATGATCTGATCGCGGACCACGGCGTCACCCATCTGTGCGGCGCGCCGATCGTCATGACGACACTGTTGAACGCCGCCGATGCCGACAAGACACCCTTTGCCCACACGGCAACCTTTATCACCGCTGCCGCACCGCCCCCTGCCGCCGTGCTGGAGGCGATGAAAGCTGCCGGGTTCGAAATGCAACATATGTACGGGCTGACCGAGACCTACGGCCCCGTGGTCATGAACGCCTGGCAGGACAGCTGGGATGCCTTGCCGCTGGCGGATCAGGCCGCCTACAAGGCGCGTCAGGGCGTCCGCTTTCTGTCGCTGTCCCAGGCCGATGTGCGCGATCCCAAGACGCTGGAGCCTGTTCCGCGCGATGGAGAAACGCTGGGCGAGGTGATGCTGCGCGGCAATGTCGTGATGAAGGGATACCTGAAAAACCCCGCCGCCACGTCAGAGGCCTTTGCCGGGGGCTGGTTTCACACCGGCGATCTGGGCGTGATGCACCCCGACGGGTATATCCAGCTCAAGGACCGTTCAAAGGACATCATCATTTCGGGGGGCGAGAACATCTCGTCTATCGAGGTCGAGGACGCGATCTTTGCCCATCCGGCTGTGGCCCTCTGTGCAGTCGTGGCCATGCCCGACGCCAAATGGGGCGAGCGTCCCGTGGCCTTTGTCGAACTGCGCACCGGACAGGTGATTCACGAAAGCGACCTGATGGACCATTGCCGCGCAACCCTTGCGCACTTCAAATGCCCCGCAAAGGTGGTGTTCGACGAACTGCCCAAGACTTCGACCGGCAAAGTGCAAAAATTCGTGCTGCGCACGCGGGCGAAACTGTTGGCCGAACAGGCGATGGCCAGCTGACCTGCGCATCACATCCAAAGGAGACCCCGATGCAAGACACCCCCGCGCTGCCCGACACCGGCCTTGTGGACCGTCTGGCATCCGCCCTGCCACCCGAGGCTCTGCTGACGGGCAGCGCCATCGACCCGCGCTATCAAGAAGACCGCCGCGACCGGCTCTCCGCCAGCCCGCAGTTTGTCCTGCGCCCTGCGGACACGGCCCAGACCGCAACCGCGCTGGCGCTGTGTCACGACGCGGGGCAACCGCTGGTGATCCAGGGCGGGCGCACGGGGCTGTCCGGTGCGCATCGCATTGCCGAGGGCGAGGCGGTTCTGTCGCTGGAACGGATGACCGACGTGGGTCCCGTGGACATGGACAGCGCCACCGTGCTGGCGGGGGCCGGTGCGCCGTTGCAGACGGTGCAGGTTGCGGCGCAGGACGCCGGTCTGTTCTTTGGCGTCGACATCGGCGCGCGCGGGACCGCGACCATCGGTGGAAACATCGCCACCAATGCGGGTGGCATCCGCGTGCTGCGCTATGGCATGTTCCGCGCGCAGGTTGCCGGGCTGGAAACCGTGCTGGCAGACGGCACGGTGCTGTCGTCGCTGCGTGGTCTGGCCAAGGACAACACCGGCTATGACCTGAACCAGCTTTTCATCGGCGCCGAGGGCACGCTGGGCGTGGTCACCCGCGCATTGCTTCACCTGCACCCCCGCCCGCAGACAGAGTTGAACGCGCTGCTGGCCCTGCCGTCACTGCCTGCGGCGCTGGCGCTGCTTCAGCGGGCGCGACAGGGGCTGGGCGACGTGGTGTCGGCCTTCGAGGTGATGTGGAAAGACACCTATTTCGGCATCTGTGCCCACCAGAACCGCCAGCCCCCGTTGGGCACGACCGCGCCGTTTTACGTCCTGATCGAATGTCAGTCCGCCGACGCAGGCCCCGCCGTGGCCGACCGGTTCACCCAGGTCCTGATGCAGGCGCTGGAGGATGATCTGGCGCTGGATGCCATCGTGAGCCAATCCAACCGTGAATTCGACACCCTTTGGGACATCCGCGATGGTGCTGCCGATTTCGTGCGCGGGCTTGATGGTGTGGCCAATGGCGATATCAGCATTCCGCTGAACCGGATCGAGGCCTTTGCCCAGGCCAGCCAGACCGCGCTGCGCCAGATTGACCCCGATGCCGGATTTTACATGTTCGGCCATCTGGGCGACGGCAACCTGCATTATGTTTTCACAACACAACACAAAGCCGCCGCGCTGGAAAAGCTCTATGCCCTGACCGCCGAATATGGCGGATCGATCTCGGCCGAACACGGGATTGGTGTGGACAAGAAGCCGTGGCTGGGGTTGTCGCGCAGCCCGAACGAACTGACCGTCATGCGACAAATAAAGCGTATTCTTGACCCTAAAGCGATTCTAAATCGCGGGCGCCTGTTCGATCTCTAAAAGGACACGACTTCCGCCACCAAATCACTTGCCTGCAAAATTTTTTGTGTCGATCCGTCATTTGAATGCGGCGACCATTTTCCGCGGCAGCCATGAAGCGGAGCGACAGAAAGCTCCTCGAGCTTCGTATAACGTTCATCTAAGCAAAAAAGCAAAGCCGAAAGGAAATGGCCATGAAACGTTTCATTCTCGCCGTCACTGTATCAATGATCGCCCTGTCAGGCGCAGCGCAGGCTGACCCTCCGAGGAAAGATAACAGCCACCGCGGCGACGTGGTGCAGGCTGAACCTCAGAAGAAAGATAGTAACAACCGTGGAAATGCGGTGCAGGCCGCCCCTGGGCAGGTCAAGAAGCAAGAGACCAGCAAGCAAGCGCCCAAGTCCAGTGCCCGTCGCTTCGCGCCCGGACAGCGTATGCAGGAAGGCTACAAGTCCTTTGCGAACTTCCGCGACTACAATCTGCCCGATCCTGGCCGCGGCTATCGCTACGTTCACTATGAGAACGACGTCTATAAGATCTCGACAGAGACCGCTGTTGTCGCTGCGGTGATCGGTGCGCTGTCTGCACTGCGTTGATCTGAGTAACGGCAGGGGCGGTCGGATCTTCGCCAAACTAACCAGCGAATCCGTCCAATGCCTCAGGATACCATGAGAGACTGTGACGATGAGACCTTGTTGGTGGCTTATGGCCAGGGTGATATGCGGGCCGCCCGGACCCTGACGCTTCGCTTGACGCCAGTGGCCTAGTCTTCTGTATCATTCATGGACCGGCGCTTCCCTTACGAGCTTTGTGGAAAACATCCCGTGTGAGGGGTCTGGTTCCTTACACAGGTTGCATATTAGAAGTTCCACCATTTGTCTACTATGACCATCACCATTTGCTCACTAGGTAGCTCACCATTTGTGCAACAAATGGACTTTCAGGTGTCAACTTGCCAACCCCGCATCGACCAACCCTTTACGATCCGGCAAATCGCGGAGGCTCTCCATAGTGTCAGTACCCATTGATTTTGGCCAAGCAGCCCAATTCTTCGTTCAACAAGCGGGCTGTGACATGTCTGATCTCTTCTACCGGACCACACCGCACCAACTTATTGGGCTGGAAGTAAACTAGCCATTGACCAACCGGATGGGCCGTCTCGCTATTGCGTCCCGGCTTTCGCCGGTAATACAGTTCGACCGAGGTACGGCACCTCAAGCGCAACACCCAAAAATCTAACGGCGTTGTCCAACTTCGTATATCCTATACCTCCACCATGACCTTGGTGCCAATCCGGTGAACCTTTGGATTTGTCTCAAAAACGTCCCAAAGTATGGATTCGGTCAGGACCTCCCCGGGCGCCCCCATTGCCACGACCCGCCCGTCTTTCATCGCGACGATCCGGTCAGCATAGGCAGCTGCGTAATTGATGTCGTGCAGCACGATCACGATGGCCCGGTCGTGGCGCAGTGCCAAGTCTTGCAACACCGCCATAAGCGCGCGCGACGCGGAGATATCAAGGTTGTTCAAAGGCTCGTCCAGCAGGACATAATCTGTATCCTGTGCAAAGGTCATTGCCACTTGTGCGCGTTGCCGCTGGCCACCCGATAGACTGCCCAACCGCCGCTCTGCGAGCGGCAGTAACCCAAGGGCAAGGATCGCTTCCTCGACCTTTTCGCGGTCACGCTGGTCGGGTCGTCCCTTGTGATAGGGGTAGCGGCCAAAGCTGACCAGCTCGCGCACCGTCAACAAAGGCGCGGTGTCGTTACTTTGCGGCAGTATGGCCAGCTTGCGGGCCAGAACGTCGTTGGGACAACGGCCTATTTGCAGGTCGTCCACCATAATCTTTCCCCGCTGAATGGGCAGCAGGCGGGACATCAACGACAGCAGCGTTGACTTTCCGGCTCCGTTCGGACCGATCAGCGCGGTCACCCCGCCCCTATCGATGGACAGATTGATATTCCACAGCGTCGCGACACCGTCCCTGTCGTGGTTCAGATCAGTGATCACAATCATCTGCGTTTTCTCCGCAACAAAAGACCCAGAAAAACCAGACCACCGATCACATCGACGACGACGATCAGCGGCGTGCTCAAATTCAACAGATGCTCTAACACAAGCTGTCCACCGACCAGCGTGATCGCGCAAACCAAAGCCGCCGAGGGAAGCAACAGACCGTGCGTTTCTGTCGGCGTGATCTGGCGTGCGACACTGACCACCAACAGGCCAAGAAAGGCCAGCGGCCCCACCAAAGCAGTCGAGACCGAAACCAGCACCGAAACAATGACCAGAACCTGAAATATCCCCCTACGCGGGTCTACGCCCAGATTGATGGCGGTATCCGGCCCCAACGCGAGTACATCGAGCCCGTGCCGCATTCTCCAAGTCGCAAGCAGAGCCGCACAGGTCAGAGTGGCCGCGATGGCCAGCAGCGGGAAGTCGATCCTGGAAAACCGTGCAAAAGAGCTGAACTGCACCACCACATAATCGTTGGGATCAATCATGCGCTGGATAAACCCCGTGATCGAGCGGAACAGTCCTGCAAATACTATCCCCGTCAGGATCATTCGAAACATGTCGCTTCGCGCCCGTCCCAGCAGGGTTCCGAACAGGATCAGGGCCACCCCCATCATCAGTGCGGTGTTCAGCAGAAACTGCCCTGTCTCGGGCAGGCGGACAAACTCTTGCGCGCCAAGCGTGAAAACCGACACTGACAGGATCAGCAGGTACAGCGCATCAAACCCCATTACCGAAGGGGTAAGGATGTGGTTCTGAGTCACGGTCTGAAACAGGACGGTCGCCGTTGAAACTGACATGGCGACAAGTAGCAAAGCCGCCAGCTTATTGCCGCGAAACGACAGCACGAATGCCCAATTGCCCCGCGACCCCAGCAGCATATAGCCGGCAACGCAAACGCCAAGCAGCAGCGCAAGAACGCAAATCCGTTTATGAGGCATGACGTTTAGGCGCATAGAGCAACCACAAAAACAAGACGGCACCGATGACACCGAACACCGTTCCCACCGGAATTTCATAAGGGTAGCGCACGATGCGCCCCAGAATGTCACTTGCCAGAACCAGTACAGCTCCGCTCATTGCAGTCAGCGGTAAGCTGTGGCGCAGATTGTCACCAGCCAACCGTGAAACGATGTTGGGCACGACCAGCCCGACAAAAGGGATCATGCCCACGGTGACGACAGTCAGCGCGGTCACCACAGAAATTGCCAACAGCCCTAGGATCATCGTCTGGGTGTAGTTTAAGCCCAGATTGATGCTGGCCGAACGGCCCATGCCGACAATCGCAAACTGATCGGCAGCCAAATAGCAAAGCCCTGCAACCAGCGCGACAAGCCAAAGCAATTCATACCGCCCCTGCAAGACACCGGAGAATTCTCCATTCATCCATATTTCGACGTATTGCAATAAATCGGCCTGATAGGCGACAAACGTGACACAAGCGCCGATAATCCCGCCATAGATCAACCCGACAAGTGCAACCAGCAGGGGTTGCGTAGGCGGCAATCGGTGGACGATGGCCAGAAATCCCGCACCCCCGACCAGTGCCGTAAACGACGCCATTACCATTTTCACCAGAATAGAGGCGGCAGGCACATATAAGGTCACCAGCAAGATACCCAACGCGGCCCCCTGCCCTGTACCCGCTGTCATCGGCTCTACAAATCTGTTGCGCACCAGCATCTGCATGATCGCACCACTCACCGCCAACGCCCCGCCCGAAATCACCACCGCAATTGTCCGTGGTGCGCGGCTGATCGCCATCAGTTGCAGAGCTTCGGGGTCTGATCCCAGTGCCGCCCAAGAGATGTCGATGACGCCGACAAAAAGAGATGCCAGCGACAACACGATCAGCGTCAGGCCAAGTGCAATTGCCATCGTCTACCTATCTTTGAGGCCGGCCAGAATTTCGTCCAGTGTCAGGGTCATGGATTGAATGCCTCCCCCTGCAAGATAGATCGGGCCGGCACTCAGGTGTATGACCTGCCCCGTTTTCCACGCGGTCGTCTCGTGAACCAGCACGTTATCCAGTGTTGCACTGGCGCTTTCGCTGTCCTGCCCTATGGCCGCGATGCGGTCGATCACGAACAGGATGTCGGGGTTGGCTTCGCGAATGAACTCAAAGCTGATGGCTTCTCCGTGTGTTGCCTTTTCCACGCTCTCGACCGCTTCGGGCAACTCCAAAGCATCATGCAGCCAGCCAAACCGCCCGCCCGCACCATAAGCGCTGATCTTCGGCCCGTTGGTCATCACGATCAACGCCCGACCGCTACCTGAAACGGCTGCGCGGACCTTGGATAGTTTGTTGTTGAAGTCGGTGATCAGACTTTCGGCTTCTGCCTGTTTGTCAAAAATCTGGCCGTAGGCCGCCAGCCGCGCCAGACCCTCTTCGACGGTATTGCCCCAGATCGTCATGTCCAGCGTTGGCGCGATGCGCGCAAGTTCAGGCACCTGTTCGGAACTGCGCCCGCCAGCAATGATAAGGTCGGGCGACATTGCAAAGACCGCTTCGAAATCGGGCTCGAACAATGATCCGACTGGCACTGTGCCAACTGCCGCGTCTTCCAGATAGGGAAGATAGACACGGCTGATCAAGCCAAAAGGTTGCACGCCCAACGCGGTCAGACTGTCCAGTGCTGCCAGATCGAACACGGCGATCCTGTCCGGCAGCACCGGTGCTACGATGCGCCCCGCAAAAGTTTCTACCGCGACGGTTTCGGCATTGGCCGGAACCGAGAGGAGAAACATCAGAAAACCAATCGCTCTGAGCATGAAACGCTTCCTTGTGATCCGCCTGATTAAAATACGATCTCTGCACTCAACCGGATGGAACGACCGGGTTCGAACAGAGGCTCGACCTCTCCCACGAATTCCTGACCATAGGTCGCGCGGCTGGCGTAATTCTCATCGAAGATGTTGTTGACCTCTGCGCGCAGGGTCAGGTTCTTCACCTGAGATGGAGAGTATTCCATAAACGCATTGGCGACCGTATAACCATCAATGACCGGACCTCGTCCGCCGGTGGTGGAATCGTAGGTGTCCTTGAAGTCAAAGGCCACTTCGACATCACCACCCAGTAGCAGACCGTTGTCCAACCGGTGCGCCACCTGAAATTTGAGGAAATCACCCATCGGCATGGTCAGGTAGTTGCCCGTGTAGGAATCTGCCGGACGTCCGTTGATATCGGTGTCGATACGCGCGAACCCAGCGCGAAAAAACCCGCCTTCCCATGCCGTACCGATGCCTAACTCAAAGCCGCGTGATGCGACGTCCACTGATTCCGCAGGCCCGACGCTGTAGCTTGCGGCGCGGGCGTCATCAATGTCGGTGGCAAACACCTTGCCGTCGACGATCCATGCTCCGATCGCATAGTTTGCCGCCAGGTAGATGTTGTCTGCGGTCGTGGGCGTGATCCCTTCTGTCGGATAGGTCCAGCCGGAGTTGAGAATGTAGTTTTCAGCCAGTTCCAGACCGCCCCACACATGCGAGTACCCTGCGCTTACTGTGAACCGGTCGGTCACGTCGAACTCACCGGAAATGTTGCCTGATACGCCCGACTCCGATTGCTCGGACCCGTCCGTGCCTTCAAAGTTCTGGAAATCCGCGCGCGCACCAAAGGACAGACGCGAACGGGGCCCGGCGTCCATTCTGACCTGTGCAAACACGCCGATACTGCTCAGCTTCTCCTCGGAAAACTCGTCCAGTCCACCGCCCGCGAGATCCATATAGTCCATATCGCCTTTGTCCGAGTAGAAATCGAGACCGGCGTTCAGCTCGCCCCAGCCAAGCTGGAAACGGTTGGAAATTTCTCCGTTCAGGCTTGTCGTCTCGCCCCGGATGGTCTGGGCGGTGGACAGCTTGCTTTCGTCGTTGAAAAGCTCGGTCCCGCTATAGGCAAGCCGGAAGGTGGGGTCCCACATGGCTGTGGGCGACGTGGTGCTGTAGCTGAGGATGATATTGGTCCGGTCCAGTTCATAGGGCCGGGTTGGCGGGACGGGTCTGCCTCCGACGATTGCGCCGATATTGGCCCGATAGGGGCGGCTTTCGTCGTCGATCACCCGCTCGTAGGATAGTTCGACCCGATCACCTGATTCAGTTTCATAAGCAATCTTGCCCAGACCACTCAGCAGATCGGTGCCCGATCCCACGATGTTTATCCCGTTGCCATCTTCGCGCAACCCGCCTTGGGCGACTTTGAAAAAGCCAAGGTATTCAAACCCACCCTCGCGCCCGTAAAGCGTGATGCCGTTGGAAAAGATGTCGCCGTTGCTATCGTATTCGAATTTGTAGCGTCCGCCAAAGTTCTGACCTGGCAACAGCAGATCGGCCGCGTCCTTGGTCTCATACGCCAGCGCGCCGCCCAATGCACCCGGACCTGCATCTGCAGGCGCAACACCTGGATCGATCCGTGCCGATTTCAGCAATGCGGGGTCAATCAGCGTTGTCGTGTTATGGTGAAAGACCCTGTTGTTCTGGCGCGCGCCGTCAATCGTGATGGCAAGGTTGTTTTCCTCGATCCCGTTGACATAAACCTTTTGCGACATCGGGATGGAACTGCCGACCGAAATCGTCGGCTCGGCGACAAACATCTCCGACAGATCTGCGGGATTGCTCAGCGCAAGGCCTTCACTGGTGACCGATATCTCATCTTCTTCAAGACCAGGAACCGTCGGCATCGTCAACACGATCGTGCCCAAAAATGCCCCGTCTTCGTTGCTTTGCCCGACGGCCGCGGCCGGTGCCAGTCCGACAGCCAGACAGGCCAATGCATGCGATTTCTTCACCCCGTATCTCCCGAAAAAGTAATAGATTTTTAGGTTGCCGGGAATACTCCATCGCTGCCTGCCCCTTCTCTTAGTGAAACTGTCGGGAATTTCAAGGAAATATCTCTAACGGCTTTGATAGACTCTGTTGATGGCGTGGATGCCGTCGGAAGGGCACCCACGCCATCAACAGATCCGCGTCAGGCCGACACTTGCGAAAGCGTCAGTCGCTTGAGCTTTGAGTTGACAGTCCACGTGGCCGTGGACAGCTCAACTTTACAGGGTACGGCAGGGCGTTCGGGAAACGCTGGACAGGCTACCATGCCCGCAGCCGGATTGAGGCGAGGATGCGCCGTCTGAAATCCTTCGGCGAGCGCATCGCCGCGAGAGACCCGGACCGCCCAAATCCACATCCGTATCGCCCTCATGAACCGCTTCAACGCCCTCGGCAAAGCCGAGATCGTCCGCGTGGCCTGACGTCAGCGGGGAAAGAGACAATCACACCTCAGGCCGGGGTAATGCACCAACGCCGATCCAATGTAACGGTAGCAAAATAGTGGCCAAGTCCGCCACGCCAACGACGCCCAGTGAACTTCGGATCAGCAAGTATGACAGTCGCTCCGGTGCTGCCACACTGCCGCACGTCACTTTTTCGGAGTGGCTGGAATTAGCCGGGTGTGTCCGGTGCCGCCACGGGAGTTCCCAGAACTTGCAAACCCCACTCTTTCCGCATTGCCGCCACTTAGGTCAGCGCATGTTGCAACTGCAGCGAATTTCAAATTCGTCCTGTATTGCATCGATAGCCACATTGTCAGCCCGCCCTGCTTAGCCTGGATCACTCTGCCATCCTGAATTCCCGTTCAAGAATTGCCCGCGCGCGCTCAATGCCCTCCGGCGTCAATGTCAGTGATTTCGCCTTGCACCTCGGATTCTCGATCAGACTTTTGTCATGGAGCCGGTCGGTGATGGCCCAATCGACCCCCTTCCAGATCTGATCGCCGTAGTGCAACGTGAGGCTGAGAATCGCCAGCGCCGCATCATCGATTTTGTCGGTGTCGAGTGCCATCTTCCCCTCGTTTTCTTGTTTGGGCCGGTTTTGTGCAGTGTCGCCGGGCTTCATGCATATCCCCGCCGCTTCTTTACCGCGGCGAGCTTCATCAGCGCGGTAACGGCGCGCCCTTCATCCGGATGCTGCTCAATCATCATCTGCCCATGAGCCCCTATATGGCCCCATTCACGTACAAGGTTGGCGCCACCAAAGAGATCAGGCTGAATACTCATGCCGTAAAACCGCCGCATATTGCAGGCAGGATCGATCCGCCGCATCTGCAGGTCTGTCGGGAAGGTTTCCAGTTGAGCGATGGTATCGAACATATCGTGATCCAGCGGGCTTCCGTATCACAATATCAGTTGGAAGATCATGCTTCCACCTTGATTTCCCCACAAGGTGAAGGGGGCTCACGCCCACTTCTCGAACTTCATGACCGGTACGCCGAGCCTCGAAGCCTTGTCAGCGAGGTTCTCCTGGATGAAGGCTTGAACAATCGGATCGAAGGATCGCGCAGGCCAACGCGGAAACGACAAAAAATCCACGGGCGGTTCAAATCAGCCCGACAGGCGCAGAGATTTCTGTGGATGCTGATAGGGACGCCGTAGGATCGGGGCCCCTTCCCTTCAGTCTGCCATGCCGTAGGTGGCGATATCCACCTTCGAGAAGATATACTCGTTCAGAAGGGCGATGATGGCATCCTGGTCCAAGATATCCACCTCGGCCAGGCGGGCCTTCCAAGTTTCCTGCTTCTCCATGAACTCGGCCAGCAGGCGTCTGGCGGATCGATGCGGAAGCGTTCGGCGGCGTTGGCGGGCAGATCCTGCAAGAAGCTGGTGTTGTAGCTGTCCAGCGCGGCGGCCAGGTCCGCTTCGGGGGCGCCGACCTCGACGCCCTCCATCCGTCCGCCATGCAGCCCCTCGTTGCCCTGCTGCTCATAGCCGATCTCCATCCGCGCCAGCGAAAGGATCATCTGCTCCATCAAGATTGCGCGGGTCTCTTCGGGCAGACCTCGCCAGAACGATTTGTTGTAGACCCAGCTAGAGCCTATAATGATACCCACCGGGTGTTGATTGTCACTGAGCACCTACAGTTGTTCTGTGCTGGAATTACGCTAAAACCCGAATTCCGGCTTCTAAGGTGTTCAGAAAAAGGAACTATTATTCCTCTCGGAAGGCGCGGTTGATCTGATCAGACAGCGGTTTGAAGACGTAAGAAAGAGCGGTTCTTTCGCCGGTTTGAATGAAGGCTTCTGCCGGCATTCCCGGCATGAGGGCAAGATCCTCAAGCCGCGCCATTTCCTCTGGTGGAAGCGCAATCCATACGCGATAGTAGCTCAGCCCCGTTGCCTCATCTTTTGTCAAATCTGCTGCAATGCGAGAGACACGACCATTGAGCTCGGGCGTTGTTCGCTGATTGAAGGCAGACAGACGCAGCACTGTTTTTTGCCTGAGATGAATTTGATCTATATCAGCCGGCTCAACCCGAACTTCGAGGGTAAGTTCGTCCTGATACGGTACAATCATCATAATAGTCTCGGCCGGAGACACCACGGCACCAGAGGCATGAACCGCAAGTTCGTGAATGACCCCATTTTGCGAGGCAACGAGATTAATTCGCATGAGCCGGTCTTTCGCTGCAGCGTACCGCTCGACATACTCACCGATCTGTCCCTGAATATCCCGAAGTTCCTCGCCAACTTCGGCCCTCATGTCGGCTTCGATCTGAATGATTTGAAGACGCGTTTCGGCAATCATACCCGCAATTTCTGCTTGCCCGGCCAAGGCTTTACCGAGTTCACCGCGAAAGGTTGCCGCCTCGCGGTCCAGCTCATTCATGCGAACTACAGTAACCAGGCCGTCCACCTGTAAACCGCGCAGGTCGGTGAGTTCGCCATCAAGCACCGCGATGGCATGCGCATAGGCATCTTGTTGCGCCTTGAGGCCGGTGATCTGCATCTCGTATTGTGCGATGCGTTCGCGGAACTGCGCTTTCTCACCCTTACGGGTTTCACTGCGGAATTTGAAAAGTTGTGCTTCACTGAACCGCGCGCGTGCTATGTCCGGATCTTGCTGCTGGTTCGTCAGCGTTGTCGGAAAGCTGATAGAGTCCAATCCGTCCCGTTCCGCTTCTAACCGCGCTTGTCGGGCTTCCAGCTCATTCAGACGCTTGCGCACCACGGCCAGATTGGCCCGGGTCTGCGTGGCGTCCAGCCGTAACAGAACGTCGCCCGCCGCGACCTGTTGGCCTTCATGTACAAGTAATTCTTTGACTACGCCCCCATCGGGATGCTGGACCTTCTTGACATAGGAGGTCACCACGAAGCTGCCATTGGCGATAACGGCACCGGACAGACGGGTTACACCGGCCCAACCTCCGATCGCAAACAACATACCCGCTGCGACAAGCCCACCAATCAAAAGATGACGCCGGACGGATGTTTCGGGATCAAAACGGGTCTTTTCAGACATCGTCCGGCCCGTCAGGTTTCATGCTTAATTCGGACGCGCGTGGCACCAGATAACTTACAGCCGCCACTGATTGGCCTATTTGACCACCGCCCGATGGCCGTTTCTTGAGAACCTTGCCAAGCACTTCATCTCGTGAACCGAACGCCTTAACCCGGCCATTGCTCATCATCAGCACGTGATCGGTGGCGGCTATTGCTGACGGACGATGCACAATGATGATCGCAATGCCGCCGCGTTCACTGACACCAGCCACCGCGCGTGTCACCGCCGCTTCTCCTTCGGCATCGAGATTGGCATTAGGTTCGTCAAGCACCACGAGAAATGGCGCACCATAAAGCGCGCGGGCCAACCCGATGCGCTGCCGCTGACCGCTCGAAAGTGCAAGCCCACCTTCACCAAGACGGGTTTCATAGCCTTGTTCGAGGCGCAAGATCAACTCGTGGACATCTGCAGCTCGAGCTGCGGTGATCACCTCTTCGCTGCGGGCCTCTGGATCGAAGCGGGCGATATTTTCGGCAACCGTTCCGTCAAAAAGCTCAACCCCTTGGGGGAGATAGCCGATGCTGGGGCCAAGTGCTTCTGGCGTCCATTGATCAATTTTGGCACCATCCAGTCGCACGGAGCCAGACAGCGTGGGCCAGATGCCGGTCAAGGCACGCGCAAGTGAGGATTTCCCTGACCCACTTGGCCCGATGATACCCAACGCACTTCCGGCCTGAAGCGTCATCGAGACCCCCTGAACCAAAGGCTTGCGCTCTCCTGGCGCGGCGATTGCAAGATTCCTGACTTCGAGGTTTTGACTGGGTGTTGGAAGTGACACGGCTTTGGTGTTCAAGGGACAGTCCTCCACTACGCTTTTGAGCCGTGACCAACCCTGACGCGTCACCGTAAAGCTTTTCCAATTGGCAATCGCCTTGTCGACGGGCGACAGCGCACGCCCCATCATGATGGAACTTGCAATCATCACGCCGGCGGTCGCTTCCTGTTCGATAACCAGCCAGGCACCCACCGCAAGGATTCCCGACTGCAGCATCATGCGCAGCGCGCGCGATATACCCCCGAGCAGATTCGAAACGTCGCCTGTTCGGCGATTGAGGGCCAGGTAGTCGCGGTTGATCTGCTGCCAACGTTGCTCAAGGCGTCGTTCGAAGCCCATTGCCAGAACGCTATCGGCATTGCGCCGAGCAGCATCAAGCGCTGCCATGCGATCATTGCCAAACCGCACTGTCGCGCGCGCGGGACGGTCAGTTAGAAACGCGGTCAGCAAGGTCAGCGCGATGAGGATAACGGCGCCGATAAGTGCTGTCACACCGATCCAGACATGTAGAAGAAAACAAAGCCCCAGATAGATCGGTAGCCACGGCAAATCAAAGAAAGCAGACGGCCCCTGACTGCCAAGGAAATTGCGCAGATTATCAAGATCACGCTGTATTTGCATGCTGCTGTTGGTCTCGATTGAACGCAGTTGCTTCCGCACCACGGCCATATGCACGTCACGAGACAAATATGCGTCCATTCCTTCACCGAGACGCAGAAGCGTGCGGGCACGCAGGATCTCCAGAATTGCCTGAAACGTATAGAGCATGACCGCCAGTGCCGCAAAACCGAGCAGCGTCGGGATGCTTTGGCTTGGGATCACCCGGTCATAGACCTGCAACATGAACAGCGGTGCTGTCAGGGTCAGTAGATTGATCACAGCGCTGATTCCGGCGATGCCGAGCAAGATTTTTTTCAGGGCAGTGGCAGCCGCCGCGATCGATGATCGCGACGGCTCCAGCCCATTGGACGTTTTCATAATTTGGTTCTGCTATGCCGCGAGGGCATCATCTGTGAACAAGAAGTTATCGGAAGTCAGGGAATCCTCCGCGACCCCGTCCAACGTAATCGTGCCATAATCACCGAGGTCGATCACTGCATCGCCATCGGAATAGCTGATATCGAGTTCGGCAAACGTGTCGTAGTCTTCGTCATTGAGCGAGATTTCGATGACTTCATTAGCGACATCAAAGTCGGTGATGGTGTCGTTGCCGATGGAACTCAGCGTTATGCCAAAGCCGTCGAGCGCATCAAGATCGAACACGAAGGTATCGACACCGCTGTCGCCTGCAAGCGTGTCATCGCCCTCAAAGCCGTAGAGAACATCGCTACCCGTACTGCCGTTGACGGTGATATTGTCGTCGACCATTTCTTGCAGCAATGCGGTGGGATCGCTTTGCATCATGCCGTAAACAACGTTGTGAACGACATTCCCGGATCCGGACCCGTTCAGGCCAAGATCTGAAATCTCGAAATCGTTTGAGGTTTGTGAAAACGTATCCGAACCGGAATCATAGCTCAAACCGCTCCCGAATCTCACACTGTCCACTGACCCATCCAGCGTATGGGTGTTGAATGTGTATTGTAGTCCGTCAGGCGCGCCAGAACCGATTACCACGGTATCGGCAGAACCGACAAAGACAGGTGTGGTTGCGGCCGAATCTGCAATTGCAAATTCACGACCGACAAAATCGGTCGGGTTCCCAGAGAAGAACCCCCAATACTGACTGTCAAAGAAGTCGGCAAAGTCTTCGAGTGCGGCGACAAAATCGGTTGCGCCATTGTAGTTGATAGTTGTCATTTTACTTTCCTTTTCGTGCGGCACTTGTTTCAAAGTGCGCTCATGAAGGCATTCGTCGAATGCCGGTTTTCAGCTGGCGGAAAGCTTGCGAAAGGGTTTGCTCAAAACCGCATATTGAGCGAGATTGTTGCCGTTCGGCCCGGCCCAAGGAAGTCGGCCGAGTTCAGCGGATCGACATAGGCGACATCGGTCACGTTGTTGATTGCGAACCGGAGCGTTGCGTTCTCTCTCAGGTTATACGTTCCGTAGAGATCCATTGTTGTGTAAGTCTCCGGCTTATAGGCCATCGCGTTCAGTCCCTGCTGTTCGGCTGGGATGATATGCGTAACGCGGGTGCCGAGTTTCAGCCGGTCGTCAACCAGACGCAAACCGGCATCAAGCGAGATTTTATACTCAGGCGCGACAAAAATATAATAGACCTGATGAAACGACGGGTTGCCGTTGCCCCAGGGATCGCTGTTGTAGGTGCTTGGGTAATCACCCTTTGTATGTGTAAACGATGCGCCGAAGTAGAAGGATCCAGCATCGTAATTGCCTTCAAGCTCCAGCCCGCGCAATGTTGTTGGTCCGTCCAGATTGACATACTGGAACCCTCCGAATTCAAGGGCGTTATCATAATCTGGCGTTCCGCTGACCAAGCCCAGTGCAATGAAATCATCAACTCTGCGGTCAAACACTGTCGCTTTCAGGCGGAAGGCATCTTCGTCACGGAAGATATTGTCATAAGAGAAGTTCGCACCGATTTCCCAATTCTGGGAGGTTTCCGCCCTCAGATTTGGATTCGGCGCATATCTAAGAATGTTGCCAATATGCGCGCCACCCAGAAGAGCTTCGGCCATGCTTGGAGGACGGTACCCTCCCGAGTACTGGCCGAAGAGCTGAAAGCCGTTTCGTATGGTCCAGGCGGCACCGATTTCCGGCGTAAAGGCCCCGCCATTCGAACCCACATCCGTAGACAGGGTGACCCGATCGCTTCTGGCGCAGCGCCCCCTTGGATCTAATTCCAAACACCCATAGTAGGACGTTTGCCCTGATAGATCATAATAATCATAGCGTCCGCCAAGCCATGCCTCAAACACGTTGGACTGTTCGTAGGTCGCGCGCAAGAAGCCGCTGAAAAGAGTTCGCTCACCGTTAGGGTTTGGCCCCGTGTACCACGAATCGTTGCCCGCATCATCTTCATCATAGTTCACGACAGCAGTTGCCGTTGTATCCTTGAACGCTTCGAGGCCATAGTGCAGCGCTACCTCTCCTGACGGGAGGGAAAACCGGCTGGTGTTTTCCACGCTCACACCAAGGCTGTCGATCGCATATCCGACATCAAAGGCACCATAACCTGATCGTGCTTCGCGATATTGCTCGTTTTCGGTGCGATTGAACCAAAGCCGCGCATGCAAATCGACGAGCGGATCGGCTGGCGTCCAGTCGTAGGTCAGCGTTCCGGTCAAGTTCCGCACGTGGTTTGTGTTCTTGTAATCAGCGTTGACTGTACTGGTGGTGAATTCGGCGTCATATCCGACGAACCCGAATGTAAGTCGCTGATCGGGTGCTATGTCCCATCCTGCCTTCAGCAGGCCGGACCAGGTGTCAGAACCTGTAAAGACCGCCTCGCCGTTGGCCTCGTCATAGATATCAGAGACACCTGCGGGAACGGCGCCATTCTGCCCTATATCATAGGCTCCAAGCGATTTATGGCTGAGGGCGGCGAGGACATCCACAGTGTCCGTGACCTGTGCTGCGAAAGCGGCTGTGCCGTTGAACTTGTATTCATTCGTTCCGGAAGAAAGGTTGACCTCTCCTCCGTATGTCTTGCCTGGTTCAAGAATATCGTCGGCTTCCACCGTACGGTAGTTGACCACACCGCCATGCGATCCACCTGCGCCGACGCCTGTGGTGCCACTTTTCTCGACCTCGACCATGCGTAGCAAGGACGGATCAACATAGACATTCGAGGTATATCCATGCCCGCCCAGCTGGAAATTCTGCCGTGCCCCGTCGATTGTGGACGTGACACGGTTCTGGTCCTGAAGGCCACGAATGTTAACGCTGATCCCGGGGTTCTGGGTCGCTCCGGCGGTGGCAACACCAGCCATTCCGGTAAACAGGTCGCCCGAATCCCGTGGCTGCGAGTCTTTTATCGCATCTTTGCTGAGAACGCTCACACTTTCCGGCGTGTTGTAAACCCAATCGGGGGTGCCCTGGTAGCCAGACCCTGAGACGATGGTCCGGTCTGTACCCGGCGGCAGGATAATCGTACCCAGTTGCAGATCCTCATTGCCCCCCTCCGCCGCGTTCACCTGCCCTGCGCCCCTTAATGTCACGGTGGTGCCGCTGATCTGAAATTGCAGACCGGTGCCGGACAACAACCGGCTGAGCGCACCGCTGCGGCTGTAGTTACCACTTAGCCCCGGACTGGATTTGCCGATGACAAGTTCTGCGGGATAGGCAAAGCGCAGTCCCGTTTCGCGGGCAAAGGCATTGAGCGCACTGCCAAGGGGTTGCGCCGGGATTGAGAGTTGGTATTCGGATACGGCAGCCAGATCCTGTGCATGACCTGCCACCGGTGCAGTGCAGGCCAGCATGGTTGTTGCAAGCAGCGCTACGTGAATATTTTTATGTCTTCGGGGGGGCTTTGCACCCAGCATGGAATGTCCCTCTTTGATTTTGTCCTGGCGAGGGAAATGGCTGGGTATGTTTTTGGTTCCTCGTATATATAGACCGCTGAGGCGGACGGAGTCCTCAATGTACTTGATAATAATAATCAGGTAATTTTTTAAGCCATTATAAAAATTGGTAATTTAAGTTAGGCTGCCATCTACCGGCTGGACCTAGCCCGCTATGTTCAGGTTATCATCGTCACAAGGTGACCAACACGGTACAGCCGGATCGGCAGACCGCGCGCGAGCGTGTTCAATGCGCTTTCCGGATCGTGTAGATCAAGCACCGCGTTGACTTTGCTACTCATTGCGGCATCTCTTTCAGCGACAATGATCCGCCCGGGATACCAGGGCCGCAGTCCGGCGATGATCTCTTCAAAGGATGTGTTCTCTGCGATCAACAGACCTTGCCGCCATGCGATCGCATTGCCCGCAGTCCCGGCGGTCATGGATATCAATGCACCGTCCACACCGAACACGGCACGGGCGCCCGGTTGTATCTCAATAGGTAGACTTCGTGTGTTGAACCGGACCTGTGCTATAGTATCCACCGCCGCCACAGCCATCTGACCCCGTGGCATGTTGTAATTCACATCCACTCCACCCTCGGTGGAAAGGTCAATCCGGGCTTCGGGTGTGTGAATGTTGAACGGGCCTTTGTCGGTGTCATCCAGCCGAGTGAAATAGCCCTGCCCCTGCTTCAGCAACACGTTGCGACGACCGTTCCTGAAATCGGTATCGAGCGCCGAACGTGCGTTCAGTGCAACCAGTGTGCGATCTGGCAAAGTGATCGTGCGGATCTCGGCAAAGCCAGTTGCTTCGTCTGCCATCAGTCGCACGGCTTGCCGGCTGATCCAAGGTGCGTTGACCCCTACCGCAGCGATGCCCGCCAACCCACTCAGGACTTGCCTTCGTGTCAACCGCGCCACGCGCCGTCCGGGGGCGATCCGGTCGGACACCGGATCGCGATGCACATGTCCCGCCATATCCCAAACGGATTCCGCCTCCAGCGCCGCTGCGGTATGGGCGAGACTGCGATCTCGCCACACATTATATTTTTGCCGGTCCGCAATCGTCGCTTCACCGGAATTGAGCTTGACGATCCAACCAAGGGCTTCGTCCGACAACTCTTCAGACAGCTTTGGAGAAGGCGTTAGCTTGGACATGAGAGACGTTCCAAATTGTTGCTCTTATTCCAATAGACCAGCGCAGAGGTGGTATTCCTCAACCCGTTCTCCAAGTTTTACAGATCATGCAGCACATTCCGGCAGTGTTTGAGCGCGCGCATGATGTGTTTTTCGACCATGCTTGTCGAAATCCCCATCCGTTGCGCAATCTCGCGATGGGTCAAGCCCTCGAGCTTGTTCATGAGAAATGCGGTGGCGCAACCGCGGGGTAATTCATTTAACAGAACGGCCAGCAACAATACCCGTTCACGCATCTCTAACTGTGCTTGCGTGTCATGGCTGCTTGCCAGATCGTCCATCCCCTCACGGTCAACCCGGTAAAGCCATTCACGATGGCGTTTCGCGGTAAAATCAAATGCCACGCTCCGCAGCGCCGTTATTGCATAGGCGCGGGGATTGGTGATCTCACGGTCGGATTTGACCCCGGCCACGAGCTTTACATATGTCGATTGAACCACGTCTTCACCGCTATCGCGATCGCCTGTGATCCGCGCCGCCCGAGAGAGCATCTCACGGTGGTGATTGCGAAAAAGATCTGCAACCCAGCGATCAAGCAAGCTGCCCATCAGACGCTCTCCGAGAACGGAGCATTGTATGTGTTTGCCAGGCGGTCAACCATGCCAAGTCCTCATCTACAGAGTGATTGGCTTGACCTCGGCCCGCATATTCATCTGGTGCAGTGTCTGAGTTGGCTATGAAAAGTGTAGCGAGGAGAGAAAAAGAAGGAAAGCCCATCTTTACAGGCTATCCAATCCGATAGCGGGCGACAGCATCCAGTCCTCAGTGGAGGGTTCCGTAGCAAAGTTCACTCTCGTCAAAAAAGAAGTTGCCTCAGTTGCGCGTCACGCCGCAAGACTGGCATAGATCTCGAAGGGGCAACCACTGCCCAACTGCCCTTTCCTGATCATGTGCGCAGTCTCAATCCCGTCCAAAGTCGCTGTTGCCGATTTGAATGATTTGAAGCTCAACATCGGTCTGATCCGTCGTTTTACGCCTCTGTGATCCTGCTCAATAACGTTGTTATCCGGCATGAATGATCTCGGCACCCCAATCGGAGGTTTATAAGGCCTCGATGTGGGTTAGAGTTGATCCACCGGGATTGGGGTGTTGGGAGCACGAATGGCGGGCAGGCCGAAGTATCTCATGGGTGTTGTCACATTAACGGACCTGAGGTTGCTGGTTCATTGATCTGAGCGTAGGCGGTATCGACGCAGACAGTGAAAATCAGCTACAAACGCCACCGGTTTCCGCCCGAAATCATTGCTCATGTTGTCTGGCTCTACGCCCGGTTCAACTTGAGCCTACGCGAGGTCGAGGAGATGATGCTGGAACGTGGCGTGGACGTTTCGTACGAGACGATCCGGCGCTGGACCGTCAAGTTCGGCCCCCTGATCGCAGCGCTTCGTCTCTATGCAGGCCGCAACCCGTAATTCTTTCTGCGTCCCTGCCCGCCGCCGGTCCGCTCTCACCATCCGCTACCATCGGCTCGAAGCTTTCGAGGCCTGGAAATCCGCGGCAAACGTCGCTTGATGTCCTATCGGTATCCAATCTCGCAGACTGGGCGAGTTAATGTGACAACACCAAGCTACCCGCTCTAGACGCAAAGCAATTCCTTCAAAGCCCCGCGCACGCGCGTTACTTCGGCCAGTGTGTATCGATCCAGCGTGGCGAAAAAAGCCTCCTGTGCTTCAACAAGCGGATTTCGCAATCCGCAAACGGGAAGGATCAGGCAGGATCGGTTAGCTCCAAAACACTCAACAACCGGATCATCACGCTTCATGGCACGTACCACCTCACCGATGCTGATCTGCTCTGCACTCCTCGAAAGCACCAGCCCGCCGTTTCGCCCCCGTTCAGAGGCCACGAACCCCTCACGCACCAGTTGCGTGGCGACCTTGGACAGATGATGATCCGACAGCTCAAACAGCGTCGCAATCTCGGATGTTGGCACCCGGTCAGGCGCGCGGACTGCCAGCGTCATCAAGATGCGCAGGGCGTAATCAGTGAATTTGTCCAACTGCATCCATAATATTTAGCATTTGTAATGCGGAATAGACAGCCTTATATAATTCGCAAATGAAATACTCATTTAAGGAGAACTGTGATGACAGCATCTGAAGTCTTCCTCTGGCCGGGGACCAAAGTCTGCGAACAATTGGGCATCAATCCCGAGAGCGACGCAGGTCTGATCCGGTGGATGATCAACACAGTGGTCTATCTGATGCTCAGTCTTACCGTCGTCTGGATCATCGTGGCATGACAATACCGCCGCGCATTCCCGTGACCGAAACGCAAATCGATCGCGTCATATCCCAGTTCTACGCACAGGTCCGCGCGGACCCGTCGATTGGACCAGTGTTTCAAGCGCATGTGTCAGACTGGCCAACACATGAGAAAAAGATCGGCCGTTTCTGGCGCAATGCCCTGCTCTTGCAACGGTGCTATGACGGCAATCCGATGCAGGCGCATTTGGCCGCAGGCAACGTCAAATCGCAGCATTTTCCGGTCTGGCTTTCCCTGTTCGACGCGGTACTCGAACAAGAATTGCCGCAACCACTCGCTCAGTCCTGGTCTGCGCTCGCCCACCGCATAGGACGCGGACTCAGGTATGGCCTACCGGAAGACGGCGCGGGATCCACGCCTTATCTCGGCAACGCCTAATCAAACAAGCCGCTGTTGCGGCAGCAGATAGGATGGCGGGAAAAAACAAGCCTGCACATCACACCCCTCACCGCTGCAGCCGCGCCCCGTCAGACAACACCACTACATCCATCTGCACATCCCACGGCATGGGATAGATCGTCGGCACAACACAGCCCGCAAACCCGACACCCACGACACGCGGACGCGGTTCCAGACGGACCAGCGTGCGGTCATAATAGCCACCGCCATTGCCCAGCCGGTAAAGCGCTTCGTCGACACCTACGAGAGGGGCTACAACGATGTCGGGCCTACGCGCCTCGCCCTCAGCAGGTTCCAAAATACTCCACAAGCCGCGCTTCATCCGACAATTCGGCCACCACGTATGAAATTCGAGCGGCGCTTGTTCGGCAACCATCACTGGCAGCAATACCTGCCCTCCTGCAGCGTGGACCTTGTACATCCAAGGGCGCAGGTCCGGCTCGCCCCGGATTGGCCAATAGACCGCGATGCACAGCCCATCCTGTAGCGTGATGATGTCCTCTAGCTCTGCTATCAAGGTTGCAGTCCCCTGCACCCGCTCCTCTGACATCAATGAACGCGCGGCAACCAAACGCGATCTCTCCGCCCGTCGAAATCGCGCCACATCCCGTGCCAATGCAGGATCAACAGGATGCCCGTCGACAAGAAGGTGAGCAAAACAGGGTGACGTACCTTTCATGAACTCGCTCTCGTCTTCCATCGTTACGCTCCCTACCTGACCCGCAATAATATCGTCTTGTGTGAATCTTCGTGCCGCTAATTCAAAATCTGCTCAAAGACCAAATTGGAAAGGGAACTCCACGCCGTCATTAACGTGACAGTGAGTATGACCAAGAGCCCGGGCCATCCAAGGGGCGGTCAATCAGCCAGGCAAATAACCATACGACTTCTATCAAACCAATGACCTCGAACTTAGCGGTGCTGCGCATAAAATGGCTCCTGTAATGCAAGTTCGGGCCGTCACGCGTGTAACCGACTGGCCAGGCGAGGTCGTCCTCATTTGGATTGAGTATGTCGGCGGGGCATTGGTTTTTCAAGAACAGCTGGGACGTATGACGGTGCCCAATTCCATAATCTGAGCGGGTCCCCTTTCGCGGAAGAAAACCACCCCGTGTTTGCCGAACTCTGCCTTTATGAGACAAGGATCATCAGACAGCCTGACTTACTTGCGGCGCATTTATATATACTTTAAGGCATAAACCGCCGCCCCTTACCACTCTCCATTATGTCCAATAATCTTGCGTTATCGGACGTAAAAATGATATGCTCGGAAACATGAGCAGTCTCACGAATAACGGCACCAAAATCGAGGATTCCGACGCGTCTGACGCAGAGATTTCGAGCTCAGCGTCCTATGACTCGCTGAACAGTGACGAACACGACGAGAGAACCTCTCGGGACCGAGCCTCAATCGCTCTGCCCGCTCATGTGGCCGGCTCCGGCGCGCTCGACCGGCTGATCGACACCGCGCGCGACTACGCCGAGGCCTCTACAGCTGAGAACACCAACAAGGCCTACTCGGCCGACTGGAAACACTTCACCCGCTGGTGCCGGCTGAAAGGGACGGATCCCCTGCCCTCCTCGCCCGAGATGGTCGGGCTCTATGTGGCGGACCTGGCCGCCGCGACCGGGAAGGCCCCTGCTCTCTCGGTCTCCACCATTGAGCGGCGCCTCTCCGGCCTCGCTTGGAATTACAGGCAGCGAGGGTTCACTCTTGATCGCAAGGACCGCCATGTCGCCACCGTTCTGGCCGGGATTAGGCGCAAACACGCGCGTCCGCCGGTTCAGAAGGAAGCGATCCTGCCGGAGGACATCCAGGCCATGGTGGGCACCCTTCCCTATGATCTCCGCGGGCTTCGAGACCGGGCGATCTTACTTCTGGGCTATGCTGGAGGTCTCCGTCGCTCCGAGATCGTGAGCCTTGACGTGCACAAGGATGATACACCGGACTCCGGCGGTTGGATCGAGATTTTCGAAGATGGCGCTCTGCTGACGCTGAACGCCAAGACCGGGTGGCGCGAGGTCGAGGTCGGGCGCGGCTCAAGCGACCAGACCTGTCCTGTCCACGCACTTGAGCAATGGCTGTATTTTGCAAAGATCGACTTCGGGCCGGTTTTCGTGCGTACGTCGCGGGACGGCAAACGCGCCCTCGAGACACGACTTTCCGACAAGCACGTCGCCCGGCTGATCAAGGCGACCGTTCTGAAGAGTGGCGTCAGATCTGATCTGCCGGAAGCTAAACGGTTGGCGATGTTCTCCGGCCATTCCTTACGTGCCGGGCTCGCCTCGTCGGCAGAGGTTGATGAGCGCTATGTTCAAAAGCAACTCGGACATGCGTCGGCCGAGATGACCCGGCGCTACCAGCGCAGGCGCGACAGGTTCAGGGTGAACCTGACCAAAGCCTCAGGGCTGTGAAGCTCAGGAATCTTGACGCGTTGGTGAAGCGCTAAGATGAAATTCCAGCGCTTCAGTTTCAGCTTACTGCTTCAATTGAAATCGGGAACTAAACGCGACATCGGGTGGCCCAGGCAAAAACCAGAGATCCTCTTCGTGAGCCTCTTCATCCTCCTCGATTGTGATGAGGGGGTCATCGAAATCATCAGTCAATGCAGACGGTTGTGGCTTCATATGTGCAAAATACTATTTTTTTGCACATTACCCAAGTGATTTTGTGACGGTTGCCGCCGCTCATTATATAGAATGCGCGCGCGACTGCCGGTGGAAACTCTCAGATCGCGGTCAGCGCTAGGAAACCAAGGGACCATGGACGAACACAACGTGAGAGCACTTTCTTGCATTCATTTACAAACGGTCGTTTAGTAGCAATATATAAAACTGCAAAAAGACTGTTTTGATGCCCCTGATAGGTTACGCCCGGGTCTCAACCGAGGATCAACTCCCCCTGCCCCAGTCGCAGGCCCTGAAATCCGCGGGTTGCGCCGAGATCCATGAAGAACAGGCCTCGGGCGGAAATCGCGCGCGGCCTGTGCTTGCGCGGGTGTTGGAACGCATCGGCAAGGGCGACACGCTGGTGGTCGTTCGGATCGACCGACTGGCGCGGTCGCTGTCGCATCTGCTGGAGGTGATCGAGCGGCTGGAGGCCAAGGGTGCTTTCTTCCGCTCGATCCAGGACCCCATCGACACCGGATCCCCGCAGGGCAAGTTCACGTTGCAAGTGCTGGGGGCCGCGGCCGAGTTTGAGCGCGCCCTGATCCGGGAACGCACCAAGGCCGGTCTCGCCAGCGCGCGCACAAAGGGCCGCGTGGGCGGGAACCCTGGGCTGCGGGCCAAAGACCCCGCTGCTCTTCGCAAAGTGCGGCTGGCGCGACAGGACGGCTACATGGAGCGTCTGAACGAGACGGCTCAAGATTGGGTGCCCCATGTGCGCCGGTTGCGACCCGACTTGGCCTGGGAAGACGTAGTGCGCATCATCAACGGCCTCTTGCCCGAGTCGCGTCGCTGGACCCAAAGCCATCTCCTGCGCGCTGTGAAGGCCTATGTCCGCGACGGCTTCCTGTCTGCCGAGGTGCTGGCCCGCGCCGGGCGCCGCGAAACCGACGACCGCCTGCCCGCCATCGTTGCCGCGATCAAGGGCGCGGATCCCGACATCACGCTTAAGGCGGTCTGCACCCGGCTGGAAGCGATGCGCGAGCGCACGCCCCGCGGGCGCACAAGCTGGCAGCCGTCATCGGTCAACATGCTGTTGGAGCGCGCGGAGAAGTTGGGGTTGCTGGGGTAAATTCAAGGGCAACGCGACCATAAAAACTGTTACTTGCGCCCGAGATTAAGCGCTCCGCAGCAGATCCTGCACGACAGATGGCTTTTTTGCGATCAAGGCCAGCAGGACTTGAGCGGGGCCTGTCGGGTGTCTGCGCCCATGTTCCCAGTTCAAAAGCGTGCCTTTCGCCACGCCTATGCTTTTGGCGAATTCTGCCTGTGAGAGACCAGTTCTCTGGCGAACTTCGACCACGTCGACGTCAGCAACCGACACCTTGTGGACCTTAGCACCGGAGGTGTCGCCATCCGCAAATGCCAACGCCTCTTCCAGGCCCTTGGACACGGATTCAAATACACTCATATTGCGTCTCCATACTTTGCGATAAGCATTTTGCTCATCTCGACCGCCATTGACTGTTCGGACTTCGACAGATTGGCCTTTTCGTTCTTGGCAAACACCGTAAGCAGAAAGATCGGCATGTGGGCTCCACCAAATACGTACATCGTCCTGAAGCCGCCGCTCTTGCCGCCCCCTACTCTTGGAATACGGACCTTACGCAGCCCTCCTCAGAGAGAGACACCAGCTTCCGGGTTGGCAGCAATGTAGTTAATTGCAGCCTCGCGTTCTTGGTCCGACATGATTGCTTTGGCGCGTCTCTGAAATTCGGCCAGTTCGACTACTGTTTGCAATCTTGTCATCGTTCTTCACCATATAGATTTCAGTGGCATATATGTCAATGACGTATAGTCAGGATGCGGAAACGACAAGCCGATGATTCGTAGATTGGCGTCACCGCAACAGCTTGGGACAAAGTACGCAGGAGATACTACATATCGATATTTGATGAAAGTTAGTGGTGAATATGTTTTATATTCAGTGACTTACAATTTCCTCTTGGCATGACAGATCAAGCGATGATCAGGGAGCGATAACAAAAAACTGTTGCCTGCAGAGAAGTTGCGTGCAAAAGTTTTCATTGACGCATAAACGCGGAAATTGCGCGATCTTGCGACAAAATGACGATGACCCACCAAGAGGTCTGAAGGGCAGTATAGTGACGGAACCACAAACACCCAAGGCAGAGACCATCGCTACGACGATTGCGGCCCATGCGGCTCGCCTCTCAGAGGCGTTGAACGTACATATGCGCAATAGTTTTCAGCCCGACAGCCGCAAAGTCCTGCGCAAGTTCCACCCTGCCGAGGTATCCGAACTGACCGGCATCAGCATGTCCAATCTGCGCACTCGCCATCAAGAAGGCGATTTTCCCGAGGTTCAGACCGATCTGCGCGGGCGTAGGCTCTATTCCGCCACCGAAATTGACCAAATCCGGCATGTAATGGCCCGCACCGGGCGGAATGGCGCAACCTATCTACCTGGCCGCCGGAATGGTGATGCCTTGCAGGTGATCTCCATCGTCAATTTCAAGGGTGGTTCCAGCAAGACCACGACGGCCATCCATCTGGCGCAACGCTATGCGTTACGTGGCTATCGCGTGCTGGCGGTAGATATGGACCCCCAGGCCAGCCTGACCACGATGTTCGGCTACCGCCCCGAGATCGAATTTGCCGAAACCGGCACAATTTACGATTCGTTAAGATACCAGGACCCGGTGCCATTAAGCCAAGTGGTGCGCAAAACCTATTTCCACAATCTTGACCTTGCTCCGGCGGGATTGTTGCTGTCCGAATATGAGACCGAAACAGCCTATGCGCTACAGCATAAGCTGGACCCGCCGTTCACACAGCGTTTGGCGATCGCGCTGGACGAGATTGAAGCGGATTATGACATCGTCATCATCGATTGCCCGCCACAACTGGGTTTTACCACGATGACGGCGCTACTGGCCTCAACCGGGTTGCTGATCACGGTGGTGCCCAGCATGCTGGATGTGGCATCTATGGCGCAATTCCTTGAAATGGCTGGTGAAACTGTCCAAACTCTGGAGGAGGCCACCGGTCCGATTGACTGGTCGTTCCTGAAATTCTTGATTGCACGCTATGAACCGACCGATGTGCCGCAATCCCAGATGGCAGGATTTCTTCGCTCGATCCTGTTGGATCAGGTCTTGACCATGCCGATGCTGAAATCCACCGCGATTTCAGATGCGGGCATGACGCAGCAGACGATTTATGAACTTGACCCCAGTCAGGTGGTGAAAAAGACCCGTGACCGCATCTTGGAAAGCGTGAACGGCGTGGCTGATGAGTTTGAAAAGACGATCCAGGCCGCCTGGGGCAGAAAGGCTGAGTGATGGCACGCAGAAACCTGTTCCAACCCCCTGTCCCGCCCGACGCCGCCGCCGAAACCAAGGCTGCGCCAGCCGAAGCGCGCAGCCGGTTTCCAAACACTGGCGCGATGTCCGGGATGAAATCCACTCTTAAGGATTTGTCGAGCAATGCAGTGCGCGATATTCCGGTTGACCAGATTGTCGAGGATGGGCCGAAGGATCGACTGGCGTTCAGCGACGCCGATGTCGCGAGTCTGGCCGAAAGTATCCGCCAACACGGCCAACAAGTACCAATCATGGTACGTCCTGCCCCCAATCAGCCGGGTCTGTTCCAGATCATCTATGGCCGTCGCCGGTTACGCGCTTTGCGCGTTCTGGGCATCCCAGCCAAAGCTTTGGTCCGGTCCCTGTCGGACGCCGAAGCGGTGCTGGCGCAGGGGCAGGAGAACACGGAACGTCTAGATCCCAGCTTTATCGAAAAGGCGCTGTTCGCTGCTGAGTTGGCCGATACCGGCTACGAGCAGCCAGTGATCCTTGATGCTCTGGCAATCGATAAGCCGATGCTGTCGCGCATGGCTAAGGTGGCCCGCGCAATTCCTGAACAGGTGATCAAATGTATCGGATCGGCGCATGGGATCGGTCGTCGGCGCTGGGAAGATCTGGCAGACCAAGTGCGCAATGACGGGATCGATTTGATTGCCATTGTTGCAGCTCTTGATTTGGAGAAGTTCACACAATCAGATGACAGATTCTCTCGCATCAGCACCGCCGCCGCACAACATCGCAAGGGTGCGCAGGCACAGTCCCGAGCCCCAGCCCTGTCAGTACTGGCCGATGACGGCACACAGTTGGCAGAAATCAAGGATTCAACCCGCGCGCTGACGGTTAAACTTTCCAAAACCCAGACACCCGAATTTGCCCGGTGGATGCATGAAAACGCAGAAACCACGCTCAAGCGCCTGTATCAGGCGTGGCAGACAGGCAAAGAGCCTGATTGAGCCATCGACGCAGTAGAAAACAACAACAAGGAGCACGAAAACAGCCCAAAAAGAAAGAGCCCCCCAAGGTCACCCAAGGAAGGCCCAATCTGTTCTTTGCACTTACAGATTTAGCAGCTTTTCCCCGTCAGTCAATAACAACCGATTCGGTTGAGTTAAAACTGCAGCCTTTTCACAGGAAATTGTGAACACCGGGAGCTTTCTCGACCGGTTGTCGTGAAAAAATCATGGCTTTTATTCCCGCCACCGCCCCCTTTGGGGAGCGGGCAAGTCCAGTATTGTCCGCGGACAATCCGACTCCCGACCGACATATTGTGATTGATCTGTTGCGCAGGGCCGCACCGCTGATTGGGTTGACCCCACCAATAATTGCAACGCTGGATGCAATGATCTCTTGCTTACCCCCTAAACGCAAGCACCACACAGTTTTTGCGTCAAACGCTACATTGACCTTCCGCCGCAACGGTATTTCGGACCGCACGATCCGGCGACATGTCTTGGTCTTGCAAGAAGCCGGTCTGTTGACCCGTCACGACAGCCCCAACCGAAAACGCTTTACCAAGACGAACAGCCAAGCAGGCACAATGCTCCGTTTCGGTTTTGACTTGTCGCCGCTCTATAAACAACTCCCGCAGATTGCTGCATTAGCTGCCGATGCCACCGCACAGCAAGAACAGATCGCCTATATCAAGACAAAGATCCGCGCCGTGGCCAATGAACTAGTAAGCCAAGATCCAAACCATCCTGACGGAACACAGGCCCTGCGACTGCTGCGCCGCAAACTGACACTTGAGGCTTGCGAAAACCTCTTGGCAGACCTGGACACCGCGCCCTTGCCTGCTGAGCACACTGATACCGGAACAATAAAAATGTCCGCCGCAGACAGCCAAAATGTCCGGCACCATCATAACTCAAATAAAGAACATATTGATAAAGAAGAGCCACCTGCACATACAGACCAACTGCCGCTATCAGTCCCAGAACTGTTGGCAAGCTGTCCAGAGGCTGGCCAATATGCACTAAGAAAGATCGAAAGCTTTGCTGACGTCATCGCCCATGCACGCAGTCTCGCACCCATGATCGGGATCGATGACCGAACCTATCAGACTGCACAAGACCATATCGGGCCATTGGCCACAGCGACAACGATTTGGGCAATGATGCAGTTTTATGATCGCATCAAGAAAGCAGGTGCTTATTTCAGAGCCATAACCATTGGAAGTAAAAGCGAAGGATTTGATCCAGTGCGACTTATCCGACAACTTGCCGCATCACATGACCTGCGCGCTAACAATTGTCCGCGGACAACTTGAGATGTTATTCTTAAATTTAAGAACAACAATCGTTGCCTACGGCCAGTAAGGGCACTTTTTGAGAGGGAAAGGAGTGTTGGTTTGAAGGTGACGGGAAGTGAGATCGGGAGAGTTGCTTCCGGCGCCCGTCGTGGAGAAGATCTAATGACGAAAGCTGTCCAGAAAATCACCCTGTCCCCGTCCCGGGATATCCCTTTCGACAAGCTGGTGCTGAGCCAGTCCAACGTGCGGCGCATCAAGGCTGGCGTGTCTGTCGAGGAACTGGCCGAAGACATCGCCCGCCGCGGTCTGTTGCAGAGCCTGAGCGTGCGGCCCGTGTTGGCTGACGAGGGGACCGAAACCGGCAAGTTCGAGATCCCGGCCGGTGGCCGCCGGTTCCAAGCATTGTCCTTGCTGGTGAAGCAAAAGCGGTTGGCGAAGACGACGCCCATTCCCTGCATCGTGCGGGATGCGGGGTCCGCGATCCTGGCCGAGGACGATTCCCTTGCAGAAAACATGCAACGCGTCGCTCTGCACCCGCTCGACCAGTTCCGCGCGTTTGTGTCACTGCGCGACAACGGTCAGAGCGATGCTGAGATTGCTGCCGCCTTCTTCGTGACGCTGCAAATCGTGAAGCAGCGCCTCAAACTTGCCTCCGTCGCCCCTTCCCTGCTTGATATCTACGCCGAGGATGGCATGACGCTGGAGCAGCTCATGGCCTTCACCGTGAACCCCGATCACGCGCGTCAAGTTCAGGTCTGGGATGTGATCCATTCATCCTGGAACAAGGAAACCATTCCAAATCCGGCGCATGCTGACCGAGACCTCGGTCCGGGCGTCCGACCGACGCGCGGTCTTTGTGGGTGTTGAGGCCTATGAAGCGGCGGGCGGCACGATGTTGCATGACCTCTTTCAGGGCGATGACGGTGGCTGGCTCGAGGACCCTTCCCTGCTCGATCGGCTGGTGACGGAAAAACTCCAGGCCGAGGCTGAGACGGTTGCGGTTGAGGGCTGGAAGTGGATCGAGGTCGCGCTTGACCTGCCCTACGGCTACAGCCACGGCCTGCGGTCCCTGTCCGGTGATCCGGCACCGATGACGGATGACGAAGGTGCGGCTCATGCCAAGCTGCTCGACGAGTACCGGGCGCTCGAGGAGGAATACGCAGGGCAGGATGAAATCCCCGACGAGATCGACACGCGGCTTGGCGTGTTGGAAGCAGAAATGGAAAAGATCGAGTCCCGGCCGTTGATCTTCGACCCCTTGGAAATCGGACGGGCAGGGACGTTCGTCACGCTCGACCGCTACGGCGCGCTGGCAGTCTATCGCGGGTATGTGCGCCCAGAGGATGAGCCCGTTGAGGAGACTGCGGTCCAGGATGGTACTGATCCTGCGGTGGCGGGGCAGGGATATTATCGTGATCTCACCGATGGCCATGGCAGTGCCGCTCATGGCGGAACCGTCATCATGTCGGGTGGCCAGCCGATCGGAGCTGACTTGCCGGAGGATGAGGATGACGGAGCGCTGAAGCCACTGCCCGAGCGGTTGGTCATGGAGTTGACGGCCCATCGGACGCTGGCGCTGCGTGAAGCGATCGGGCGCTCGCCGGATGTCGCGCTGACGCTGCTGCTTCTGAAGCTGGTGACGGACACCTTCCGCAGCTCCTCCGCTTCGGGCAGCTGTCTCGAGGCATCCGTGCGTCTGGTCTACATGTCGGCGCAGGCGCCCGATCTGAAGGACAGCGTGGTGGCCAAGCTGGTCGACGAGCGTCACGCGGAATGGGAAGCCGATCTGCCGCTTGGCGATGATGCGGCACTCTGGGACTATCTGACGGTCCTCGACCAGGGCAGTCGGCTGGCCCTGCTGGCGCATTGCCTCAGCTTCGGCGTCAACGCGCTGCATGAGAAGGTGAACCCTTACGGGGCAGGCATCTCTGCTGGCGGTCTGACCCGGCGTATGGCGCACGCCGATCTCGTGGCGCGTGCCACAGGTCTCGACATGGTCGAGGCGGGCTGGGAGCCGACGGTCGACACCTATCTCAACCGCGTGCCCAAGGTCCGCATCCTCGAGGCGGTGCGCGAGGCGAGAGGGGAGGGGACTGCCCAGCTTCTCGATCACCTGAAAAAGGGCGAGATGGCCAGTGAGGCCGAGCGCTTGCTGAAGGGCAGCGGCTGGTTGCCCGAGGTCCTGCGCCGGAACGATCTCGTGGCGCTGGACGATGAGGACCGTGCCGAAGGGCAGGGGGCGGATGCCGAAGTAGCTGACAGCGTCAGTGAGGCTGAACTTCCCGCGTTCCTGACAGATGACCTGCCTGCTCAAGGCGCGTCGATGCTGGCCGCAGAGTAACCTGATCCAGAAGGGGGCGGGTACTCTGTCCCCAAAATCACCCTATAACGTAACAATATCAATAAGATGAGTGCGAGTACTCGCATTCGGAATGAGGAATCATGTCTGCAACAACCATCATCGCCACCGCACCCCTCGGGGCGCTCATTCGTTACACAGACGGCAGCCCCAAGCCGCCGGCGCGCTTCACCAAGAAGTTGGCAGCTTGGGAGCGCTCGAACGGCGTCGGCCGCCTCGTGAAAAAGGAACCACCCCGGCCCTATCCGACATGGACGGCTCCCGCGTCGTTCATGCTGCATGAAGGTAACTTCTCCTCGGACGGGGTGATCACCGGCGTTTCGCAAAGCGATGACGCCGTAGTCACCATCATGCGCAGCCATTCTGCTGACAGCGCCCTCGTCTTCGAGGTGACCGAGGACCCGAAGCCCGGGCAGGTGCGCGTGCTTCTGGACTTCGGCGGCGACACTGAGCTGCTGCATCTGGCGGAGTCCGTCACTGCGGCCGAGCTCTGGATCGCCAAGGAAGGATACCGCAATGCGTGACTTGAAATCGTCGGCGATGAAAACAGCGAAAGGGCAGGGGGCGCGGATCTGGCCGCCTGAGCCCAACTGAAACCGAGGGGCCCGTCAAAGCGCGGGCCTCTCATCCATCACAACCTTGTCCTTTGAGTTCGCGGGGCGCCTAAGGAACCATCCCCAAGGAAGGACGTCTCCAACCAAGAGCTTGGCCGGGAAGCTGGAGGCAAAAGCATCGGTGGGACAACAGGCTCCAGTCGTCAGGGGACCATCCCCCGCTCGCCATTCCCTTCCTTGGCCCGAATCCCGTCTTCGAGATCAACCCACGAGGGGTCGGACTACGGGCGAGCCCGTGCCGCCGGGCGGCTTCGGAGCAAGTCCGAACTCACCCGGTGATGTCAGCCAGTATTCGGGCCTTCGCGTCGACGACATGCGTCGATCCCTCGCCGCCACGCTCATGGTCTCGATCGTCGTCTTCCAGGCAGGGGATGGAACCTTCAGCGCGGTCCCCGCCGATGAAATCGATGGCGACGAAGTTCATGTGCTGGTTGAGATTGACCCGTGGGCTTAGGCCCACGGTTACCTAGGCAGACTCACGCGGAGGCGCAGACACGCCTACTGCAGCGTCGCCGCGCTCTCGCGCGGCACCGGTGAGATATCCGTAACAGCGGACCGTCGAAGGAACATCGCCGATCCGCTGAAAGCCACGATATCGCCAGAGGAACTGCGACTGCTACAACGTCAGGATGAACGGCGTCGCCTGTTGTCAAATATAACATTACTTTCCCGCGCATAAATGAGTTGACTCATCAATTGCCTTTGCTAGTGTGTCTGAAGTTGATTCATCAACTGGCTGTCCTTGGGAGGGGATGGCGTCATCCTGGGAGGAAGTCATGAACCGTATTATCACAGCGGCGCTTGTCGCCGCGATCAGCGTCGCCGCTTCAAGCGCGGTCTTTGCCGACACGATTAAGGTGGGTGTCATTGCGCCGTTCTCCGGTCCGTTTGCCATATATGGCAAGCAATACCGCGAAGCGATTGAAACCTATGTCGCGCAGAACGGAACTGCCGCAGGCGAGCACGAGATAGAATTTATCTACAAGGATGTCGGCGGTCCGAACCCTGACAACTCGCGCGCTCTGGCGCAGGAACTGTTGATCCGTGAGCAGGTTGATTACCTCGCCGGCTTCACTTTCACACCCAACGCTTTGGCTGTGGCGCCGCTGATCGAGCAGAGCCAGACCCCAACAGTCATTTTCAACGCCGCTACCTCTTCGATCAACAAAGAGAGCGGTTATTTCCTACGTACAAGCTACACACTCTGGCAGGTGTCCGCACCGCTGGCCGAGTGGGCTTACGATCAGGGCATGCGAACGGTTGCGATAACCGTTTCCGACTATGGCCCTGGAATTGATGCCGAGAATGCGTTCAAGGCGGCATTCGAGGCCAAGGGCGGAGAGGTGGTGGACGCCATCCGCATGCCACTTTCGACCACTGATTTCACACCGTTTATCCAGCGTGTGCGGGATGCTGATCCGGATGCGGTCTTCACTTTCCTGCCGGGCGGTCCGCCAACGTTTACCTATACAAAAACCTATAACGAGAATGGCCTGGCCCAGGCCGGGATCAAGTTCCTGGGCACAGCCGAAACGGAAGAAGTCAACCTGCAGGGGTTGGGCGACGACGCTATTGGGCTGACCACAGCCTATCACTACTCCGGCGCACATGACTCCGACATGAATCGAGACTTCAAAGCGAAACTGACAGAGCTCTTCCCGGATGCGGTCGCGAATTGGGCTTCGGTCGGGGCATATGACGGCACGCATCTGATTTACCAGATGGTTGCGGCGGCAGGCAGCGACGGACCTGCGGCGGTGGAGTCGGCGCTTGGTCTGGAATGGGAAAGCCCGCGTGGGACCGTCAAGATGGACTCGGACACCCGCACTGTCATTCAGAACGTTTACATCCGTGAAGTGGAACGCGACAGCACCACTGGTGAGTTGGTGAACCGCGAAAAGGGTGTCATCGCCACAGTCGGGGATCTGGGCTGGACCCAATAACCCTGAGGCGGACCGGTGCTGCACTGGTCCGCAACTACCGTTCGACGGTCTGATCCAACACCGGAATGATCCTATGACATTATTTATGAACATCGCCGTGGACGGGATCGCCTACGGGATGATCCTTTTCATGATCTCGGTAGGGCTGTCGGTCACGATGGGACTGATGCGTGTCGTGAATTTGGCCCATGGCGGTTTTGCCCTGCTCGGCGGCACATTTGCGCACTGGTTTACCCAAGAACTGGGCTTGCCTTTCTGGCCCGCAGTTCTGTTGGCGATCATGGCCACGATCGCTATTGCACTGCCGCTCGAGCGAGTGATTTATCGGAGGATCTATGGTTTTGGTGACCTGCAGCAGGTGCTCGCCACGATCGGTTTGACCTTTTTAATGATCGCCTCGGTCAATTACTGGCAAGGGTCGTCGCTCCTCAGCATTCCATTGCCGGAGAACCTCAAGCAAAGCGTCGATCTTGGCTTTCGCACGCTGCCGGTACATCGGCTCGTGGTCATCACGGTCGGTCTGGCCGCGATACTCGGACTCTGGCTGCTTCTGGAGAGGACGCTGTTCGGCATCCGCCTGCGCGCCGCCGTGGATAACCGGGGTACCGCGTCGGCGTTGGGGATCGACACCGACTGGATCTTCATGGCTGCCTTCGGGCTGGGGGCCGGGCTGGCAGCCCTCGGCGGGATATTGGGCGCCGAGATCCTGCCGATAGATGCCTATTACCCGGTACGCTACATGGTCCTGTTCCTGATCGTGGTCGCCGTCGGCGGCATGGGCTCCATCGCGGGGTCATTCATCGCCGCGCTGGGGCTGGGAACGCTCGAAACCGCGACCCGGTATCTCGTGCCGGATTACGCCACCATCGTCTTCTTCACCTTCGTCATCGTCCTGCTGGCTGTGCGCCCGCAAGGCCTACTTGGGAAAGCACACACATGAAAACCTGGGGACCGCCTCTACTGCTCATGACGCTCATGGTCGTGCTTTACTTTGCGCTGCCGTTCAACCTGGCGTTTTTGACACGCATTCTGATCATGATTGTACTTGTTCTGTCGCTGGATCTGGTGCTTGGCCATGCGGGCATCGCCACGCTAGGTCAGGCAGCCCTCTACGGCGCCGGAGCCTATGCCGCCGGGCTTTTTGCCATTCATGTCTGGGCAGATCCCCTGGCCGGTCTGTTGGTCGGGATCGGGGCGGGCGCCATCCTTGCCTTTGTCTCGGGGCTTGTGCTGATGCGCACGCAGGGGCTGACACTGATCATGCTGACGATCGCGGTGGCCTCGATCTGTCTGGAAATCGCCAACAAGGCCCGTGATGTGACTGGCGGTGCTGACGGCCTGCGCGGCATCCGCATGGAGCCGGTGCTGGGCCTCTTCGCCTTCGATTTCATCGGCAAGACCGGGTTCTGGTATTCGCTGGCGGTGGCTGCGCTGGTTTTCCTGTTCTTGGCCTTTCTGACCCGCGCTCCGTTTGGCCTGTCGCTACGCGGTATCCATGAAAGCCAGGACCGTATGGCCGCCATCGGTGTGTCCGTCTATTGGCGCAGGGTTACGGCCTATACAATTGGCGGGGGCATTGCCGGGCTTGCGGGGGCGCTTGCGGCCCAGATCACGCAGCTTGTCAGTCTTGAAAGCTTCTCGTTCACCCTTTCGGCTGAGGCGCTCATCATGCTTATCCTAGGAGGGACCGGCCGTTTGTATGGTGCGATTATCGGCACCATGATCTTCATGTTTGTGCATCATTGGGCGGCAGCGAACGATCCTTTCAACTGGCTTTTCGTCATCGGTGTTCTTGTGTTGTCGGTCGTCTTTTTCCTTCCCAAGGGGATCATCGCGGCACCACCTGCGCTTGCCTCGCTTTTCAAGGGAGGGCGCCATGCTGGGTCTTGAAGTCCGGGGGTTGTCCAAGCGGTTTGGCGGTTTGACAGTGGCCGAGGATATCGACTTCGATCTGAGACCGGGTGATCGCAAGGCGCTGATCGGTCCCAACGGCGCAGGCAAGAGTACTTTCTCGAACCTTGTAACTGGCATCATCGCCCCGTCTTCCGGAACCATCCGGTTTGATGGCAGCGACATCCGTTCCTGCAACGAGGCTCAGCGCGTCAAGCTGGGGATCGCCAAGACCTTTCAGATCACCAACCTATTTCGCGAACTCACCGTGCGCGAGAACCTGCGCCTGCCGATCCTGGAACGAAAAGGCAAAGGCTATCGCTTTTTCAAACGCGCCAATAGCGATACCAGGATCGAAGCCGAAGTTTCTGCCCTTCTCGAACAATTTGCCCTTGCAGCTTTGGCCGACACCAAGGTGGCCGATCTCGCCTATGGGCAACAACGCCTGATAGAGCTTGCCCTGACCTTGGCGCTCAAGCCGCGCGTGCTGATCCTTGATGAACCGGCAGCGGGGGTGCCTTCGTCGGAGACACATTTGATCATCGACGCTTTGGAGCGGCTACCTGCTGACCTAGCGGTCTTGATTATCGAACATGATATGGATCTTGTCTTCCGCTTGGCCAGCCAGATCGTTGTGCTGGTCCAGGGCCGCATCCTCACCGAGGGCACGCCTGCTGAGATCGCGGCGAACGAGAGGGTCCGTGAACTTTACCTCGGAGGTAGCCATGACTGACGGTCTGATCCTGTCAAACGTGACTGCGGGCTATGGCCCAACCTATGTCTTAGATCGCGTGAACCTTTCATTGCTTCCCGGCGACCGTTTGGCCGTGATTGGACGCAATGGCGCGGGCAAGACCACACTTTTGTCGACGATTATGGGACTGGCGAAGCTGCATAACGGCTCAATCCAGCTTCATGGCAAACCGATACAGGCATTGTCACCTCATCAACGATCAAGTCTGGGGCTGGGTCTTGTGCCTCAAACGCGCGATATTTTCCGGTCCCTTACGGTCGAGGAGAACCTGCTTGCCGTAAAGCGCGGCACCGCCACACTGGATGAGGCCTACAGCATGTTTCCTCGCCTCAAGGAACGTCGCAAGAATGGTGGAGGACAGTTGTCAGGAGGCGAACAGCAGATGCTGTCCATCGCGCGCACGCTGATGACCGGTCCTGAAATCCTGTTGCTGGATGAGCCGCTCGAAGGGCTTGCGCCCGTCATCTGCGAGCAACTCATGCAGGTGTTCGAGAATATCGCAAGTGATGGCCGCCGTTCTGTCGTTTTCGTCGAACAACACGCCACCGCGGCTCTTCGATTTGCCGACCGCGCTATCCTGATGGCCAACGGCGCCATCGTCCACGAAGGACCAGCCGCAGATTTGCTGGCCCGTCCCGATCTGCTCAACCGCCACATCGGCGTTGCGCTCAGCACTTGAAAGGACAGACCATGACCTTGATCGAAGGCCATCGCTCGCTGACCCCGGATGCGGGCATTCCCGTTCTGGACATCGACCCCTATGCCGACGCAACGCTGCGCAATCCCACGCCGTATTACACCGCGCTGCGTGATGCAGGGCCGCTGGTTTATGTTCCGCATTACAATGTTCTGGCGGTGGGGCGCTACGAGGAAACGCGTCAGACATTTTCGGATCATGAAACCTTTGTCTCTTCGCGCGGCATCGGCCTGAACGACTTCAATCTCGAAAAGCCGTGGCGTCCGCCCTCGATCATTCTTGAGGTGGACCCACCGGATCACACAAAGACCCGTAAAGTGATGTCCAAAGCGCTGTCGCCAAAGGTCGTGCGAACTCTGATGGACGATTTTCTGGCCACGGCAGAGGCGCTGGTGGACCGTCTTTTGGAGCAATCCGAGATCGAAGGGGTCGCAGATCTGGCCGAGGCCTTTCCAACCGCGGTCTTCCCGCGGGCTGTCGGCATGAAGGACGTCAATCCGCGCCACCTTGTCGACTACGGCGCTATTGTTTTCAACGCCGTCGGACCAGACAATAGTCCGCGCCGACAAGCGATGTCGCGTGCAGCCGAGGTGGGCGGATGGATTTCTGCAGCCTGCGCTCGGGGTCGTCTGACCGATGATGGCCTTGGGGCGCAGGTATATGCTGCGGCTGACGCAGGTGAAATCACGTCGGACGAGGCTGGAATGCTCGTCCGATCATTTCTCTCGGCCGGGGTGGATACCACGGTTACGGGTATCGGCAACGCGTTGTGGTGCTTTTCGCAGAACCCATCACAATGGGAGGCGCTGAAGGCCGACCCGTCACTGGTCCGACCAAGTTTCGAGGAGGTTTTGCGCTATACCTCCCCTGTGCACACCTTCCTACGCACCGCCAACATCGACACCCACATCGCGGACCATCCGGTGCCAGAGGGTGCCAAGATCATGTGCGTTTTGGGGGCAGCTAATATGGACCCTGTCAAATGGGGTGATCCAGATGTCTTCCGCGTCGACCGCAGGCCCACCGGACATATGGCTTTTGGTGCCGGTATCCACGGATGTGTTGGGCAGAACATTGCAAGAGGCGAACTGGAGGCTTTGTTGTCGGTTCTAGCGCGCAAAGTCGCCCGGATCGAACCCGCAGGTGACGCCGTCTGGCGACCGAACAACGCCATTCGCGCACTTGACCGGCTCCCTTTGAAACTGATCCCGAACTGAAGAGAAATACTATGATCAAAGTGACCTACATCCAGCCTGACGGCCGTGAGGCAACTGTAAAAGCCCGCCCCGGCGATAGCGTAATGCAGACCGCGCTGAACAACAACGTGCCCGGTATCATTGCTGAATGCGGCGGCTCCATGGCGTGCGCCACTTGCCATGTCTACGTGGCCGAGGCGTGGCAGACTCAAGCCGGCGCCCGAAAGGACGGCGAGGAAGACATGCTTGATTGTGCCATGTCCGAAATGAGGGACACCTCGCGCCTGTCTTGTCAGATCAAGCTGACCGAGGCGCTTGATGGATTGCGTGTATACCTTCCGGAGGAACAGGGGTGACATCTGGACGGATCGTCATTGTCGGAGCTGGTCAGGGCGGACTTCAAGCTGCGGTTTGTCTTCGCCAGGAAGGGTATCTAGGTCCAATCACTCTGATCGGCAGCGAAAACCATCTCCCTTACCAACGTCCGCCGTTGTCAAAGGCTTATCTCAAGACCGGTCAAGCTGATAGCCTGCGATTGCGGCCGCTCAGTTTTTTCAACGATCAAAATATCACTCTTCTGCTTGGCAATGCGGTCACCAATATAGATCCTGCAACGCAGCAGGTGGCGCATTGTTCTGGCACCCTCGTCTACGATCATTTGATCCTTGCCATGGGCACCCGCAATTTGCGACCGGACATTCCCGGCCTTGAGCACGCGTTAGACCTGCGCACTTTGGACGACGCCGAAAGACTGAGGCTGGCAATGATTGATGCACACAGCGTAGCTGTTATCGGCGGTGGCTTCATCGGACTTGAATTTGCCGCTGTTGCGCGCGGCTTAGGCCTGCAAGTGACTGTGGCCGAGGCTGCCCCGCGCCTTATGGCCCGCGTCGTTTCCCCGCAGATGTCAGAGCACTTCTTGAAACTGCACAGGGCCATGGGCACCACCATAATGCTCAACGCTTCGGTTTCTCAGGTAAACGCTAAGGGGATTGTCGCATGCGGCAGCACTGTGAAGGCGGATCTTGTGGTCTTGGCGGCAGGTGTGCGCCCGAATACGGAATTGGCACAGCAGGCTGGACTTGCCATTGATAACGGTGTGCGCACTAATGCTCATCTGCTGACCTCTGACCCAGCCATATCCGCGATTGGTGATTGCGCTGCCTTTCCCGATCCGGCGACCGGCCGTCTAGTGCGCCTTGAAAGTGTACAGGCGACGACAGACCACGCCAGGCTGATTGCCCGCAGGCTTACCAAGGGATCTTCTGACAAATACACCTCTGTTCCATGGTTCTGGTCGGATCAGGCCGAAAACAAGCTCCAGATCGCTGGCTTTGCCACGCCTGGGGATGTCGCCATCATGCGAGCCGACGGTGCCGTTTTTTGTTTCGAAGGGGATTATCTCTCGGCTGTTGAAACGGTCAACGACCCGCGCACCCACATGCAAGCGCGCCAACTCTTGGTAGGCGGGGCTCGTCCCACTCGTGACATCCTCGACAACCAGGGCTATGAAATCTCACCGATCCAGAGGTGACGATTGTGACGCGACCGCAGAAGATAGAACAACCGATCGAACGCATCTCCAGCTCGACACGAAAGCGTGACGGCGTGGTTATTCTTGATATCGATCATTACGCTCCATTCCTACTCAATGCGGTCAGCAACGCATGGGGACGAAAAACTTCGGCGATATATCGCCGTGACTTTGGCTTGGGACTTGTTGACTGGCGCGTTATGGCCATGCTCAATATCGAACAGGGCATTACAGCCAGCCGGATCTGCGATGTAATCCGTCTTGACAAGGCAGCTGTCAGCCGATCTCTCAAACAGTTATCCGAACAGGGTCTCCTCCGCTCCGAACAGCTTTCAAACGATCCGCGAAAACGACTGTGGTGGCTTTCGGAGTTGGGCCTAGAAACACATGAAGCAGTGCTCCTCGTGGCCCTTTCATGCGAAAAGAAACTCGTCACTGGTGTATCACCCACGGATTTGGAGATCTTTCTGAGGGTCATGCGACAAATGCTTACCAACATCGATCCCAAGTAGGGGTGGAAGTTTCACCGGTCCGGCACACCATGCCTCTGCTTTCAGCGCATTTTGTCGGTCGCTCGAAGGGGGAAAGTCAGCCACTTTGACCGTCAGGTAAGGCCGCTCCTTTTCTTGCGCGGGTGCTAGGTCCGAATGACCGGATCAGGCAACGAGCAACCTCGGGCTATATAGCCGCAGGATTGGTGATCTTTCAGCGGATTTCGAGATCATTGGCAGTTGTGCTAGCAGACAGCGCCTCCACGAACCATTGCGGTTTAGGTCACCAACCGGACTAGGTTATCCACCCCGACATCCGCGCCGCGGCCCGGGCCAAGATGATCACGCTCGATACGATGAAGGCCTTCGCCGAGCACCCGAGCCAGGAGGCGCAGCGCGAGGTCTTCGAGGCGCTCACGAAAGACGGCGGCTATCTGCAGGCCTATACCGTCCGTCAGGCCCTCAAATCCCGCGGCGTGCAGGTCAGCGATGATATTGGGGCTTTCGTGCGCGAAGACTACGAGGCGCGCGGCGTCGCCGTCGCGGCTGACCTTCTGGAAGAGCATTCCGTGCTTGAGGATGCGGCTCTGGTCGAGACCATCTTGCTCGAGAAGCTCGGTGCAGCCGCCGAGGACGCCCGTATGAGGCTGGGCTTGGCGGATTGCGTGACCGGGCGATGCTGCATCTGGCCTATGCTGCGGGCTTGAGGGCGTCCGAGCTGCTCGCAGTGCGAATGGGCGATTTTCCTGAAGGCTCGTTTTCCAGCGTGCGGATTCTTGGCAAGGGTCGGCGGGAGCGGATTCTGCCGCTCTGGAAAGAGACCCAGGCCGCCATTCGCGCGTGACTGGCTGTCCGGCCAGGCGATGCGGGGCCGGAACTATTCCTGAACTGTGATGGTCGCCAGATGACACGGGACGGGTTCGCCTACAGGCTCCGGCAGCAAGTGGTGACAGCTGAACGCTCGGCGCCGTCGATCGCCGCAAAGCACGTCACCCCGCATGTGCTACGACACAGCTGTGCGATGCATACACTTCAGTCAACCGGCGATGTCCGCAAGGTCGCGCTCTGGCTCGGCCATGCCAGCATCCAGACAACGGAGATGTATCTGCGCGCGGACCCGACCAAGAAGCTCGCGCTCTTGGATGCCCATCAGCACCGTTGATCAAACCGGGCAAGTTCCGGGAACCCTCGGACAAGCTGATGCAGATATTGGCCATCGCCACGCAGCGTTCCTGACTGAACGCGTAACATTTGGCGTCCCGCGTCCGGCGGGGCGCTATTCCATCACATAGCCGAGCGCCCGATAGCCTGTTCGTCGCTTGGCCGCCATTCTGGACAGGACCGGAACCGAACTGTCGACATAGTCGACCACCAGGACGTCTTTCTTTCCGTCATGCTGCCGATGCAACCTGCCGACATATTGCGCCAGCGTGCCTTTCCAGGCGATCGGCATCGTCAGGAACAGGGTGTCGAGCCGCGCATCATCGAAGCCCTCACCGATGTAGCGCCCTGTAGCGAGGATCAGCCGTTCCTCATCGTCATCGACAGTCAGCGCCGCATGCGCGGCCTTCCGGTCCTTTGCGGACATGCCGCCGCGGAGCACGACAATGTTCTTCGCAAATCGGGAGAACCGGTCCTGAAGATACTGGAGGTGATCCTTCCGTTCGGTCAGCACGATCGGCGAGCGTTTGGCCTCCAGTGATTTCAGCACATCGTCGAAGATCAGATCGTTTCGAGCAGGGTCCTCCGCTAAAGCAGCATAAATTGCAGGTATGGATGGGCGCTCCGCCATGGCGAGGGGCTCAGGCAAACGGAATCTCGTGTGACGTTCACGCGCCCGATGGTGAATGCCACTTTCGGCGGCCTGCGATTTGGCGCTCACCTGATGGCGCACGGGGCCGCATTGCATGAAGATGATCGGATGATGTCCGTCTTTTCGGGCGACGGTCGCCGACAACCCGGTGACGTAGCGCGCCTTCGATCTGCGGGCGACCAGTTCAAAGCTTGACGCAGACAGATGATGGCATTCATCGACGATAAGGTGTCCGTAGTCGGCAGCAATGTCGTCTACTTCGCCTTTGCGGACCAGGCTCTGGATCAGCGCCACGTCGATCACACCGGTAGGTTTGCGTTTGCCGCCGCCGATGGTGCCGATCAGCTTCGGGTCGATCTGCAGAAAGGACTTCAGCCGCTCGACCCATTGGTTTAGCAGTTCCCGGCGGTGAACCAGCACCAGTGTATTGCGTGCACGGTGTGCGATCAGCGCCGAGGCCACGACCGTCTTGCCGAATGCGGTCGTGGCGGCAAGCACACCGGTATCATGTTCGGCCAGGGCGTCAAACGCTCGCGTTTGCGGCGGGCGAAGTTCGCCACGGAAGCGGACCGTCTCCGGCAAGCGGGTTCCGTCTGCACGTAAATCGTCCAGGTCGGCTGTCGCACCGTGATCGGACAGGAACCCGATCGCTTCGTCGAAGCAGCCGCGCGGCAGGGCGACGTGTCGGGGATGCAGTTCGGCACAGGACACAATTCGCGGCTTGCCGAATGTCGGCAGCCGCATCGCCTGGGCGCGATAGAATTCGGGGTTCTGGAACGCGGCCAGCCGGACCAGTTGGGCAATCATGGCCGAAGGCAGCTCTGAGCGGTCGAGATAGATCTGGTCTGCGACTGTCACCTTGATGGTTTGCGGGATGGGCACATCCAGACGTCGTGGCGTGCTGTGGCGTGACGGAGACATCTTCCAGGGCTCATTCGCCTGTTCGTCATCCACCGGCATGCGCACGCCCAACACCCGCCCGGAAAGCTCCGCCGTTTCGACGAGGTCACTCACCGCTGACGCCGACATTCTCGGCAGGGAAGACAAAAAGGCCCACTGATCGTCAAAGGGCCGCATTCCCGCGTCCACAAAGACGCTGTTGCCAGCCTTGCGCGCAGTGTTCTGAAGCGGCAGTGCGATCAGATTGCCGAAACCGCCGAGCGGCATGATATCCTGGTTTGGAAACAGCCGGTCATAGGAGGCAAAGCCAATCTCCGGCCGCCTTTCCATCGTTTCCGTGATCAAAACCGATCCGAGCTGGCGCGCCAGACGGGCGGACACGGGTTCTGAGAAGAAGATCCAGACATGACCGCCGTTGCCCGATCTCGACCGCTCCAGCGCTGCAGGGACTCCCTTTGCTCGACAGGTTTCCAGCAGCGCACTGGCGTCTTCCGCCCAGGATGCCTTGTCAAAATCCGCAGCAAGAAACCAGCATGTATCACCCTGGAGCAGCGGGTAGACGCCCGCGACAAAATCCCCGCTGCGTCCATCATCACCGCGCAGGTGTTTTTCCATGATGCACTCATTCGGCGGGATGAACTTCTGATGTGGGCACTCGCCGCATTTGACCTTCGGCTTGCCGCAAATGTCTTTCACCCATTCGTTGGCACAAGCAGGCGAATATCCTGAGCGTTCGGTCTTCCTGTTTTCCCACCGCACAGGAAACACGTCAGGCCGACCGGCGAATAGACTTCGGAACAGATCGACCTTTTCATGCGACGGCGAACTGTTCGTCACCGGAGCGTCCTCGAAGGAAGGCTGTTTCACGGCTGGCGCGTGCTCAGCGGCGAGGCGAACCTCGAGGGACGCCATTTCGCGCTGAAGCTGCTGCCGTTCGGCATCCAGATTGGCTAGACGCGCTCGAACCCGCGCCATTTCCGCCTCGATGTTGCTCTTTTCTGCCACCGCGGTTTCCACCCAATCCTTTCCGTCCCGTCCAGCATAAATCGGGAAAGCGGCTCGCGTAAGCAGGCTTTCCCGATCGTCAGCACGGCCGCCGAGCGGAGAGTTGGAGGGGGAGTTCATGGGGGATGTCCTTCTGCGGTTGAGAGCAGAGGCATCATGATTATCCAAAGTGGAAACCCGAAAATGAATTAGCAGAATAACAGGTTGAAATCCCGAACTTCGCATAACGGTGACGCGGCATATTATGTCTTGGGCTATCTCGAACAGGCCTTCCCGATTCATGCGCAAAAGCTGGTCGAGATCGACGGCAATATGGTGGCGGAACCTTTGCGGGAGACCGGCGCGCTGGTTGTCTCCCGCGAGGCGCTCGCCCTGCGCGATGCGGCCATGATGGAGTTGATGACGCTCGCCCCGATCCCCTCGGCGCTCGACCAGATCCTCTGGGCCTTTGGCGACGAGGCCGTGGCTGAATCTCAGCACCATCCTCGACGATTACAGCCGCTACATCATTGCCTGGAAACTCTGCACAAACATGCGTGCTGAGGATGTCACCAACACGATCGAGTTGGCCCTGGCAGCATCAGGCTGCGACCGGGCCGTGGTCCGACACAAACCCCGTCTGCTCAGCGACAACGGATCCTGTTACATCTCTGGCGATCTGGCCAAATGGCTGGAGGATCAGAAGATGGACCATGTTCGCGGAGCGCCATTCCACCCGCAAACCCAGGGCAAAATAGAACGATGGCATCAGACCATGAAGAATCGTGTTCTGCTGGAGAATTACTACCTGCCCGGTGATCTCGAGCGACAGATCGGGGACTTCGTCGACTACTACAATAACCAGCGTTACCACGATGGGGTGGTTGCCGTCCTCCCCAAACGGCATCGCAATGTGCCAAGAAGGTGGTGTTAAAGCCACTAAACAGGAAAGGACGGCAACCGTGACAGAGGATACAATGATTGGGATCGACCTGGCAAAGAATGTTTTCCAGATTCATGGAGCATCGATGGCGGGGGTGGTGAAGTTCCGCAAGAAGCTCACACGCTCGCAGTTTCACAAATTTATGGTAGAACAGCCTGCGACCATTGTCGTGATGGAAGCGTGTGGCAGTGCGCATTTTTGGGCGCGGGAGATGGTCAACCTCGGCCACAAGGTAAAACTAATCGCCCCACAATATGTTCGGCCGTTTGTAAAACGCCAGAAAAACGATGCAGCTGACGCCGAGGCGATCGTGATCGCGGCGCAGCGACCGGAGATGCGCTTTGTGGAACAGAAATCTGAGCGCCAGCAAGCTCGTGCGATGCTGTTCCGGGCCAGAGAACAGATCGTCCATCACCGCACCGAGTTGGTGAACGCGCTGCGATCTCATTTGTACGAATTCGGTCTCGTGGTTCCGCAGGGGATTGGCCATGTGAAACGCATTGAGGCGATCATTAAGGATCCCGACTGTAATCTGCCGGATCTGGCTCACGAGGAATGTCTCGACCTTCTTGACCAGATTGCCGAAACCACGGCGCGGATCGATGCTAAGACCAAGAAGATCAAAGAACTGGCCGCCGAGACGGACACCGCGCGTCGACTGCAGACAATGCCGGGGATCGGGCCACTTATTGCTCTTGCTATCGAAGCCTTTGCGCCGGCCATGGAAACGTTCCGGTGCGGGCGCAACTTCGCAGCCTGGCTAGGTCTCGTCCCGCGCCAGCATTCCTCGGGCGGCAAGGAACGCCTGGGAGCTGTCTCGAAGGCGGGTCAAGCCGATATCCGCAGGTTGCTGATCATCGGAGCAATGTCGAGACTGAATTGGCTTGGGCGCAAATCTATCCCCCCGGGATCGTGGCTGGAGCGGATGCTGGCAAGAAAACCCAAGATGCTCGTGGCGATCGCTTTGGCCAACAAAATGGCGCGTATGATTTGGGCCATGCTAACAAAGAAAGAGGATTATCGGGAACCAACGCAGGCTGTTGCTGCTTGACCAAAGTGCAGCGAGCGATCACCTGACGTTGGAAGAAGGATGTGAGAAGACGATGACCTGAATGGGCAAAATGATCGAACAGATCTGGACCGGGAAAACCAGGTTTAGGCTCCGAACCGAAAAAGTTCGCACGAGAGAATTGGACCCGATCCGCAGATCACCATACCGGCCAGCGGCTCCTGAAAATGCCGCGAATGAAGGCCTGACAGAAGACCGCACTCGATCACATGTTCAAAGGGAACAAACTTCTTGCATCAAGGGCGGCAACCATCACAGAAGCCTGAACAACGTCACACCCGCTGACGTCTACTTTGGCCGGGACAAAGTCATTCTGAGAGAAAGGGAGAAGATCAAGAACCTGACGATCCGACAGCGCCGCTTGCAACATCTAAAACAAGCAGCATAATCAATCACACAACCGAACCAGAGCCTCCAATGTTCAAGCTGCTCTAATGTCCCATTTTATATGACGACGGACAGTTGTTTCCTTCTTCTTTGCAGCAGACGCCGCAGCTGAGCTAGCTTTGAAGCGGAAGCTGTCGTTGCCGGTCTCAAGGATGTGGTAGCGGTGGGTCAGGCGGTCGAGGAGTGCGGTCGTCATCTTGGGGTCCCCAAAGACGGTGGCCCATTCGCTGAAGCTCAGGTTTGTGGTGATGACGACGCTTGTCCGTTCGTAGAGTTTACTCAGCAAATGGAAGAGCAATGCTCCGCCTGATGTGCTGAACGGTAGGTAGCCAAGTTCGTCTATTACCCGGCAGGCGCATGCAAAGCATGCTGCCGAGAGGGCAAGATCACGAGATCCAGGCGGGTGCCTACAGTTGACAAGAAGTGAAACACACCACATCCTAACTAGATGCGAGAGAGGAAGTAACGTGGATGAGTGGGGCCAGCCCGGTAAGATTAAACATCAGGTTGAGCCGCAGATCGACACCAGACAGATCCGAATTTTTCTTTCAGTTCTCGAACTCGGTAGCGTGACTCGGGCCGCCAATGCGTTAGGTATCACACAGCCAGCGGTCAGTCAGGTTCTCAGGCGATTGCGTGATATGACAGACGATCCTTTGCTCGTGCGCAGCGGCTCCAAATTGATCCCCACCATTCGTGCCGAGGAAATGTTGGGACCCTTGCGCACATCGCTCAAGACGATTGATGCGGCGTTCCAGAGCGACCAATCCTTTGATCCGGCGCGGGACGATCTTGTGTTTCGCATCGCGTCGGCGGATTGCATGGAGGCTTTTTTTCTTCCGCGTTTCATCTCTGAAATTCGCAAGTCTGCCCCGAATGCCCGCATCCACCTGCGATCAATCGTTTCGGGATATGACTACGCGATGGCTCTTGAAAAAGGCGAGCTTGATCTTGTGATCGCAAACTGGCCCGGCCCGCCGGGGAATTTGCGCACGGTACGTTTGATGACCGATGAAATGGTATGTATTGTCGGTCCCGACCATGATCTCAAAGAGACTGAGCGGGTTACGCTGGACGACTATATGGGTCTGGAACATGTGGCTCCCTCACCATTTTCCCCAAGGGTGCAAGGCCCGATCGACGGAAAACTGGCCGAACTGGGCCTGTTTCGAAACATTCGTGTCATTGTGCCAGAGTTCAATATCGTTCCCTATGTCCTGATGTCGACCGATCTTGTGTTTACCAGCAGTGTCAGTTTCGCGCGGCATTATGAATTGTTTCTACCAATCCGTTCCATACCGGCACCACCTGAATTCGGCACGATGCAGTTCTATTTATTATGGCATGAACGGGCGCAAGCCTCGCCGATGAACCGTTGGCTGAGGGCGGAAATGATCCGCATCGCGCGCGATCTGGAATAGCAGTGATCGGGTGCGTTTGCGGCAGGACAATATCCCCTCCGTTCGATTGCCTCACAAACATAAGCGAATCAATATAGAGTCCTTCATTGATGGCGACTTTCGCTAATGACTGTTTTTGATCAACCTCACTCTTACCAAACGTAAGCCAAGCAGGGCGTCTTCCCTGTTGGCCGATGCGAAAAAAAGAGGAGGCTCAACGTCATGAGCGTTGAAAATCAGTCCAAACAAGGCCGCTGGGCCGGACGTAGCTCTGAGAAAGATGTGATCCGAGATAAGATTTGGAAGCTGCTAGAGGACGAAGGCCAGAATGTCGGCCCCGCTTGGAGCCGTATTCCAAACTTTGTCGGTGCTGATCTGGCCGCCAAGCGGCTATCTGAACTAGACTTTTGGAAGAGTGCCAAAGTCGTCAAATGCAATCCCGACCCACCCCAGATCCCCGTGCGGCTACGCGCACTTTACGACGGCAAGCTGCTCTATACACCGGTGCCGGAACTGGTCGAGGGATTCCCATTCGTATTGCTCGACCCGGCCAAGCTGGAGGCGGACGGTGTCCAATTCGAACTGGCCGCGACGTCGCAGGGTGCGGTGGAGCATGGCCAGCCGGTCAGCTTTCAAGAGATGCAGCCGATGGACTTGATCGTCGTGGGCTGTGTTGGCGTCACCCGCATTGGCGGGCGCACGGGCAAGGGGGGCGGCTTTGCCGATCTTGAATTGGGGATTTTCCGTGAATTGAACAAGGTGCCGGATCATGCTGTCATCGTCACTACGGTCCATTCCTCGCAGGTGGTCGAGGACGATGCGATCGTGATGATGGCGCATGATTCAGCACTAGAATGGATTTGCACCGAGCAAGAGGTCATCCAGACCAAATCCCCCTATCCACAGCCCACCGGCGTCGCCTGGGACGTGGTTCAGCCTGATCAGTTAGAGGACATCCCGTTCCTCAAAGAACTCAGGCGCACTCTGTCATAATATCAAAAATTCGGGCGATCCCGGTTACTTTCAATCGGGGCCGTCCCCAAAAATATATAAATACTACCCAACAAGGAGATAGAAAATGCAAAATCGCAGACGTCTTGTGCTTGGAATCACATGTGCCGCCATTCTGCCGTGTGTGGGGTTTTCGATAAATGCCGCATCGGCAGACACCCCCCTGCGCGTTGCACTGATCATGACGGGTCCGATCACCGATGGTGCTTGGGCGCAGCTTGCCTATGAAGGGCTGAGCGCGCTTGATGAGCAACCCGGCTTTGATACCGGCTATGCCGAAAACGTTAGTCAGGCGAACCTGATGCAAGTCGTGCAAGGGTACGCCGATGATGGCTATGATCTGATTATCGGACATGGCTATGAATTCGGTTCGGCCTTTGTCGAGATCGCACCGGACTACCCAGACCAAAATTTCTTTGCCTCAACCTTCAAGCCCGAAGGCGAGGTCCCCGAGAACACCCGCTATATCGACATGGCCTATTTTGATGCCGCTTACGGTGCTGGCGTGCTTGCAGCGTTGCTGTCCAAAGAGGGCAAGGCCGTTGGCTTTGTCGGCGGCGGCGACAACCCGACGCAGCAGCGCATGATGGCCACCTATATTGGCGGTGCAGAGGCAACACGCCCCGGTCTGATCGGGCTGGGCATCATCACAGGTGACTATGACAACGCTAGCAAGGGGTCCGAGGCATCGGCGGCGATGGTCGCGCGCGGGGCCGATGTGATCTGGCACGGTGCGAATGTGACCGGGTTAGGCGCAATTCAGGGCGCTGTTGCACAGGGCGCAACGGTGTTGGGCTGCTACTCTGACCAGACCGAAGTCGCGCCTGCGTCGATGGGCACCAGCTTTGTGATGAATTTGGGTTGGATGGTCAACGAGGTGGCGCAATCCGTAGCGACCGACACATTCGAGGGCGGCGCTGAATGGCAGCCGACCGTGACCCAAATGTGGTCGCTTACCGCCGGATCTGCAGGCGATTACAATCCTGATATCGTGTCAGAGGATGTCTGGGCAGATTTCCAAACCGTGTGGACCGGATTGGGGGACGGCAGCATTGATGTCTCACAATTGGTAAAGTGAGCCAACCTTCGTCTCTAGGCTGACATTGGAAATTTCGGGGCTGGTGGACGGCCCCGGGTACTCCAACCATGACAGGACAAAAATGATGGACCCTTTCCTGAGCGCACGAAAAATCGTCAAACAATTTCCTGGCGTAATGGCCAATGATCACGTGGACTTTGACGTCGAGCGCGGCGAGATCCACGCGCTGCTTGGTGAGAACGGCGCTGGAAAAAGCACGTTGATGCAAATTCTCTACGGGCTTTACAGCCGCGACAGTGGCGAGATCTTGGTGGATGGCAGCCCGGTCGAACTGGCCACACCAGCCGAGTCTATTCAGGCCGGTATCGGGATGATCCATCAGGAATTCATGTTGGTGCGAAAGTTCAGCGTGACAGAGAATATCATTCTGGGCCTGAAGGATGACGACCATGGCGGGCATCTTGATCTGGCCACTGCGTCGGCGCGGATTTCCAAGCTTTCTGCCTCATACGGGCTTCAGGTTGATCCCAACGAGATCATCGAACATCTGCCGGTTGGGGTGCAGCAACGGGTCGAGATCCTGAAACTGCTCTACCGCAAGGCGACCATGTTGATTCTGGACGAACCGACAGCGGTTTTGACGCCGCAGGAAACGAAGGCCTTCTTTAAGGTGCTGCGCAAACTGGCGGCGCAGGGCCACGCTGTGGTGATCGTTACCCATAAATTGCACGAGATCATGGAAATATCCGACCAGGTGACGATTATGCGTGACGGCCAAGTCGTTACATCGGTCGCGACGCGCGACAGTTCAGAGGCCGAACTTGCGCGTTTGATGGTAGGTCGTGATGTTGAACTCGGCACGGATCGTGCCACCCAAGTGCTCGGCGCACCCGTGCTTGATATCGCCAATCTGACGGTCAAGGACGAACGCGGGTACACGGCGGTCCACGATCTGTCGTTGGTTTTGCACGCAGGCGAAATCGTCGGGCTGGCCGGTGTCGACGGAAACGGGCAGTCGGAACTGGCGCAGGCCTTGATGAACCTGCGCCCCGTCCAGTCGGGGCAGGTCACGTTGCTGGGCCGGGATATAACCCACGCCAGCCCCGCTGCTCACATTGCCGCGCGGCTGGCCTATGTTCCGGCGGACCGGCGCCATGTGGGTACGGTCGCGGAACTGCCGATCACAATGAACGCAGTTCTAGGCGATCAGGGGTCTTATACCGGCCGGCTTGGTCTGCTTGATTTCGACCGCATCCGTGACTTTACCAAAACCCTGATGAAACGGTTCGACGTGCGGCCTGACAACCCGGACTATAGTGCTGGCAAGCTATCGGGTGGCAATCTGCAAAAGGTGCAGATGGGGCGCGCGATCTCGGCTGACCCCGTGGCGATGATCGTCGAACAACCGACGCGGGGGCTGGATGTCGGCGCGATCGAAGCGGTCTGGGGCGAAATCCTCGCGCAGCGAGATGCGGGCAAAGCGGTGTTGTTGATCTCTGCCGAATTGCAGGAAATCCTTAATCTGGCTGACCGGATCGCGGTCATCTACGAGGGCCGGATCGTGGGAATCCTGAGCGCCGATCAGGCGGAGATCAGCCAGATCGGGCTCATGATGACCGGATCATATCACACTACTGAAAACGGAGCCCACCATGTCACTGCTTGAACGTCGGATAAAACCGGCAGATTCGCCGCGTGCGATAGCCATTGCTACGATCCTGTCGGTACTGGCCGCCCTGATCATCGGCGGTTTGCTGTTCCTGCCTTACGGTGCCAATCCATTTTCGGCCTATGCCGCCCTGTTCAACGAAGCGTTCCTGTCGTGGCGTGGCTTCGGGTTTACGCTGGTCAAGGCCGCGCCGCTGATATTGGTGGGGCTGGGCACGGTCGTGGCGTGGCGTACCGGTTTTGGCTATCTGGGCTTTGAGGGCTGCTTGCTGATCGGTGCAGCAGCATCCACCATCGTTGCGCTAAGTGCAGCCGAGGGTGGCGCACTGGCCGGAATTCCCTCTTTTGTGTTCCTACCGCTTGCGACATTGGCGGCCCTGTTGGCGGGTGGGCTTTGGGCCGGAATTATCGGGCTATTCAAGGGCCGGTTTGGTGGCAACGAAGTGATCACATCTCTGATGATGAACTATGTCGCGATTCTGCTGGTACAATATCTGGTTTCGGGACCGCTGCGGGCCTCGGGTGGATTGCCGCAGACCCCGAGATTTGAACGCGAATACTGGTTGCCGCTGTTGTTAGATGGCAGCCGAGCGCATGCTGGAATCCTGATTTCGCTGCTGGCAGCCGCAATCGTCTGGGTGGTATTGATGCGGTCGCGTCTGGGGTTCGAGATGATCGTCACCGGCCTGAACCCAAAAGCCGCCAAATTCGGTGGAATCGAGGTTGGACGCCGCCAGATGATGGCCGCTTGTCTGGCGGGTGGGCTGGCTGCGCTGGCGGGCATGGTCGAGGTACTGGGCGTACATCACCGGCTGATGGATGGCATGTCCGAGGGAACCGGTTTCATTGGCATCGTGGCAGCGTTACTCGGCAAACTGCATCCGCTGGGCGTCGTGATCGTCTCGCTGCTTTATGCCGGGATGACCGTTGGGGCGGATGCCATGCAGCGACAGGCCGGTCTGCCCGGATCCATTGTCTTTATGATCCAGAGCATGATCCTGCTGTTCATCCTGACCAGCGATCTTTTCCGCTACTACCGACTGCGTTTACCCAGACGTCGTACTCCGCTGAAGGAGACCCGGCATGGAGCTTGATTTTCAAACCACAGCTGTTCTGACCGGCTGGCTGGCTGCAACAATACGTCTTGCGGGACCGTTGTTGCTGGCAGCCTTGGGCGAGCTGTTCGCCGAGCGGTCAGGCGTGCTTAACATCGGCATCGAAGGAGTGATGCTGTTGGGCGCGCTTGCCGCCTATCTGGCGACTTGGGTGTTCGGCAGCCCGTGGATCGGGGTGTTGGCGGGGATGGCATCGGGGTTGGCGTCCGGTCTGTTCCTAGGCTTTATGTATGTCACGGTGCAGGCCAGCCATGTGGTCGTTGGCATTATCTTCAATATTTTTGCACTTGGCCTTGCCAGCTATGTCTACCGGCTCGCCTTGTCCGGTGTGTCCGGGGTCCAAACCGTTACTATGTTTACTGCGGCCAAAGTGCCGTACCTGTCGGACATTCCCATTCTCGGCCAAGTTCTATTCTCGCATACCCTGCCGCTCTATCTGACCGTACTGATGGTGTTTGTGGCTGCGTTCACGCTTTACAGAACCGCGTTCGGATTGAATCTGCGTGCGGTGGGCGAGAACCCGCGGGCTGCGGACACGGCGGGGATTAACGTGACGCGGTATCGCTATGGGGCAGTCATCATATCGACTGTGGCATCCGGTGCGGCTGGTGCCTATCTGGTGTTGGCCAACGTCGGCCAGTTTCGCGAGACGATCATCTCGGGGCAAGGATTCATTGCGCTCGCGATTGTCATTTTCGGACGCTGGAACCCATGGCTGGCAGCACTGGCGGCACTGGTCTTTGGGGCCGCGGACGCGCTTCAGCTGACACTGCAACTAATGAACACAGGCGTCCCGCCTCAATTATTGCTAGCCTTGCCGTATCTTCTGACAATCATCGCCATGTCGGGGTTGATCGGTAAAGCCAACCAACCGGATGCCTTCATGCAGCCCTATAGAAAGGAATAGGGTAGACTGGATCCTCAAATTGTGGGCTCTTAGGGGATACCGTTAAGTGCGCAGGCCGCCATAACCTGTGGACTGGCAGGGCCAAGGATCTGATATTGCTTTGCGGTTTAACAGTTTCCGGACATACTGTTGAATATGGAGTGGGCCTCCGCAAGGTCGCCGCGGCCTCCAGCGCTCAACAATTGGACCGCATAGTTCGACACAACATCAGCTCAAGTTGCCGACCATGAAGCCAGCAGCTCATATGTCCCGCCATTGAGAGGCCTTCCTGCATGTCCAGGTAGGTTTAGATCGCGTCTCGATGCGGCTTCAATCTTGCAGAAAGTAGGGGCAGTCCCTTTGAAATCAGATTCATCAGATATTCTGGTGCTTTAGGATTGCTTCTCAGATTTGCCCGATGTTCGCGGATAATGCTTAGGGCTTCCAGCTCATAGTGCTCGAACGTACTTGCCAAAAATTTGTCCGCCGAGCCGCGTTCAATATCGAGTTCGCCTAGAGTGTCCTCTGGGAAATGTTTGAGGTTGTCGGTTACGATGTACTGTGCGTTTATCCGGATCGCTGCCGCAACCACATGTCTGTCATCACGGTCTGGAAGGACGACCGTTTCGATAAATCGCTCGTAACCTTCCACCCAGGCATCCTCGAAATGTTCGCGCATCAGGGCGTCCGTCCGCTTCAGCTGCTCTTCCTTGTCTGCATATCTGGCGATGGCATTGGTCAACCATTCTTGCTGGATCTGCTCGGTCCAGCGTGCCCGGTACAGATCCGCTTCAAAAAAACGGAGCAACAAGTCGCGCTTCATGTTAGGAAATAACACGCTGGCATCAAGAACGGCAGTGTATCGGTTGGCCGCAGGTATCACACGTTACTCCAAATCCTCTGCGATGTCCTGCATCTCTGCCATCGCTGTCCGCCGCCCAGCCGTGCGCTTGGCCTTGTAAGTGAGCACATTTTTGAGTGCGACACGTCGATGCGTCCCGACCATTTCACAGTTCAGTGCTCCTTGATCTATGAGCTTGATCAGAAAGGGGCGGGACACGTTCAGAAGGTCTGCTGCTTCTTGTGTAGTCAGTTGTCGCGATAGGGGTACGAGTGTTACGGTTTCGCCGCGTGCAACGATGCTGAACAGGTCGCTCATTAGATCGACAAGCGAGGGTGACAGCTTGGTGTCGCCAATCGTCAGGGATCCGTCAGCCTCACGGCTGGTTTCAATGGCCATCATCGCACCAGCGGCGCTGTCCACCTCTTCTGCTGTGGGCAGTCTTTCTCCAAAATCGGCGAGTGAAGTCACGTTCATCGCTTCCATCCTTTCCTTGGCTAGCGCTGTTGATCGCGCTTGGTGTCTATATTGTCTCGATTGTCCTTCGGTTCAATCGAAATACTCGAAGCAATCGAAATAATCGCAAAAAACGCCGTGCTTTGCCCATGAGCCGATGAGTTTTTGCTGTTGGTTTCCAAGCAAAAGTGGGCCGAGTAAGCGGAAAGCTTCCATTGAGATTTTAGCCGTGTGGCCCTGAGACCCTACCCGTAGGGACCTCTATGTGGCCCGCCTAATAGTCTTCTCGCTGACCTTGAACAGAGCCGCGATCTCGGGGATCGGTCGCATTTCCGTCCGTCATCCGCCAGTTTGCAGTCGAGGGCGATAGTCTACGCAACATTGGCGTATCTGCAGAAATCGACAGAGGTCTGCCCGACGGAATGCGCTGCGACGTTATGGGAAACCTTTGGTCTTCGGCCGCGGACGGGGTGCATTGCTTTGACCAAAAGGGCGTGCTTCTGGGCAAGATCCTGGTGCCGCAAGTCGTGTCGAACCTGTGTTTTGGCGGGCTTGACGGCCACAGATGTTAATCACGGCAACCACTTGTGTCTACCGGGTTTTCGTGGATGTGCGGGGACTGTAATTTCGATGTGCTTCTCATTGTTAGCGCACGGGTCGTCAAAATTCGAACTGCGGCATCAGTTGCTGAGTTTGAAAAGCAGGTCGATCAGGACCGACTGCTCCCTGCCGTCGAGCTTGCCAATCAAAACTTCATCCTGATCTTCAACGTCCTTGCGGATTTTCAACATGCGGTGACGGCCAAGGTCGGTCAGCAAAAGATTGATCTGACGGTGATCGCTCACCGCGATCAGCCTGTGAACCAGACCATCCGACACCATTCGATCCACGAGTTTGCTCAGCGTGGGAGGGTTGATCAGCACGGCTTTTGCAAGCGCGCCCATAGTCAGATGATTTTCGGCATTCAGACATTCCATGATGCGCCAGGCTTCCAGTTGCACTCCGTGCTTTTTCAGGCGCGCCTTGATGGACATGTCCACGGACCGGTGCGCCGTTGCCAAAGCGTATGAAATGTAGCCATCAAGTGCTTTTTTTTGCATGCTCTTATGCCCTCGATTTCTCTTGAAGCCAATTTTAGTTGACTTGGAAAATAATTTCAATTGCAATCCACCGGCGGGGCTGATCAGGTTTTGCGGGGATGAATGTTCGATGACCATGATGCAGAAGGAAAACCCGCTACCGATGGAGCTTTCCGATCTGGAGAGTGGTCGGTGGCCGGGCCGGTCGGAGTGTTTCCGCGTGGCCCTGACCATTCCTCTCAACGGCTCGGCGGGGATATGGGCACCGTCCTGCATCTCAAGCGCGCAGGTGGCCGTATCCGAGTTGAATAAGCGCAACGGCATAAAAGGGCGCAAGGTGCAGTTGATAATGATCAACGCGGCTGTCGAGGCCGAAGAGCCTATAGAGGAGATCGTAAACGATCTCATTGAGCTGGGCGCCATCGACGCGATCGTGGGCATGCACATCAGCGCAATCCGGCAGCGCCTGTCCAAGGTCGTGCGCCAGCGTATCCCCTATGTCTACACGCCGCTCTACGAGGGGGGAGAGACGACGGCCGGGCTGTTTGCCATAGGGGAGACGCCGGCGGAACAGTTGGGGCCGGCACTGTCGTGGCTACAAAAGATCTATCGCCCGCGCAAATGGGCGCTAATCGGAAACGATTATGTCTGGCCGCGCAGCTCGAATTACTATGCCAAGAATTGCCTGCGCACCATCGGGCTGGAACCCGTGATGGAGACCTATGTTCCGTTCGGAACGGGCAACATGTCGGGGCTGGTGGAGCGGCTGGACGCCTCTGGCGCAGATGCCGTACTGGTGTCGCTGGTCGGGCAGGACGCGGTCAACTTCAACCGTGCTTTTGGTCGGCAGGGGCTGCAGCGCAGGATGCTGCGATTGTCCTGCGCGATGGAGGAGAATGGGTTGCTGGCCTGCGGAACCGGCAATCTGGAGCGGTTGTTTTCGGTCTCGTCCTATTTCGGTGCGGTCGCCACCGACGCGAATGCCGCGTTCAAGGAGCGCTATCACACATTGCACGGCGACGCGGCGCCGACACTGAATGCCCTGGGGCAGTCGACCTATGAGGGCATGCATTACCTGTCGGCCCTGCTGCGTGATTTCGGGGATGTCTGGCACATGAAGTCCAGCCGCGACAATCTCTCTGTCATCCACGAAAGCGGGCGCAGCTCTGGCCGCAATCCAAGTGGCGCGCGGCCTCCAGTTTACCTTGCCCGTGCGGATGGCGTTCAATTTTGTGACTTCAAGCTTCTGTAAAAAATGAATAATCCATATTTAGTTTCCTTTTCAAATATTTTAGTTGAAATAGAAATTAACTGGACTTACCGTGATTTCCATGACGCGCTCGGCCCTGATGAAAGGCCGACCAGAGGGGGAATGTCGTGTACTGGGTTTTGGGACTTGTGATTTTCGCTTCGGTGCTGGCTGTCGGCATCTGGTTTCTTCAACGCTTTTACACCAAGGCCACGCTGGAAAGCGCAATCGTGCGCACCGGCATGGGCGGGCGCCGGGTCATGGAGGATGGCGGGTGCTTTGCGCTGCCCATCGTGCATTATGTCCAGCGGGTTTCGATGCAGACCGCCGCAGTCAAGGTGGAGCGCATTGGCAAGGATGCGGTGCTGACCGCCGATCAGATGCGCGCGGATATAGTAATGGAATTCGAGGTGCGCGTCGCCCCTGATGCCAAGAGCATCGCCACGGCGGCACAGTCGCTGGGGCATCGCATCGCCAGAAGCGGGGACGCGATGGCAGAGGTGTTGTCCGGCTCGCTTGCGAATGCCGTGCAGAGTGCCGCAGCCGAACGTGGTCTGGGTGACATCCACATGAACCGCGCGGCCTTTACCAATGACGTCAGCGTCATGGTGCAGGATCACGCGGAACGGCTAGGGTTGTCCCTTGTTTCGGCATCGCTGGTTTCGGTGGATCAAAGCGACTTTTCCCAGCGCGACGAAAACAACGCCTTCAACGCCCGTGGCATGCGACGGCTGGCCGAATTGGTCGCCGAGGAACGCAAGGCCCGCATCGCCGTCGAGACCAGTGCAGAGGTTGCCGTGCGCGAACATCTGTTGTCCCAACACCAGCGCCAGATCGAGCTGAAACGGGCAGAGCGGGAGGCTGATATCAATCAGCAGGAATACCTTGCCCGGCTCGAAGCTGAATCCGAAAGCCGTTCGGCGCAGGTCCGTTCCGAAGCCCGCCGCGAGTCCGAGGCCGTGCGCATCGAGCAGGAGCGCGAAACCAAAGCGACGCAGGTTGCCAACGACGAGGCGTTGCGCAAGGTTGAGATGAAGGCCCTTCTGGAACTTGAGGAGGCCAAGATTGCGCATGACATCCGGCTGATCCAAGCGCGCGCCAAGGAGGCAAAGGCCAAGGTCGAGGAACAGGAAGCCCGCGCCCAGGTGATCCTTGCGACCGAAGAGGTGCAATCGCAAAAGGATCGCGCGGTGACCATCCGCGAGCGCGAACTGGCCAAAATCAAGCAGGATCGCGATATCGAGCTGGAAGAGGCTCGGTTGAAGAGCGACGTCAGCAGCCTGCTGGCCCGCGCACAGGCTGAAGCCTCGGCCAAGTCTGCCAATGCCGATGCGGAAAAGAGCGTGATGGAGGCGGAGGCCGCAGGGCGCACCGCGCTCAACCTTGCCGAGAATACGCTGAGCGACTCCGTGATCCGTATGCGCATCGAGGAACGCAAGCTCGACCGGATGCCCGAGATCATGACTCAGATGATGAAGCCGGTGGAAAAGATCGAGTCCATCCGCATCAACCAGATTAGCGGGATGGGCAACGCGGGCGAGGGGGGCGGCAGCGGCGTCGACAGCGCCTTTGGCGCGGCGATGGACCAGATACTTGGGATGGCCGTGCGCCTGCCTGCCATGAAGCAGATGGGCGAAGAGATCGGACTGGATTTTGACGCGCATGTGGCCGGACGCACGGCAGACTACGCAAACCGGCTCAAGGGCAAGGACGACCCGGAGCCCAAGGCCAAAGACTGACCGAAACGACCCCACAATTAAACTGAAACTAACAACCGGAGGACAAAATATGTCTCTGAACAGGAGAGAATTCCTTGGCCGCAGCGCCGCGCTGACCACCGCCAGCCTTTTGCCATATGCCGCTTACGCCGCCGACACCATCAAGCTGGGCTCGGTGCTGGACACCTCGGGGATCTTTGACGCCTACGGCAAGCCGATGGATCAGGCGATGCGTCTGGCGCTTAAGCAGATCAACGACACCGGCGGGCTGCTGGACCGTCAGGTTGAATTGATGGCCTATGACACGCAGTCCGACATGGCGCTTTATTCGCAATACGCCCAGCAACTGACGCGTCAAGACCAGGTCGATGTCGTGCACGGCGGCATCTTGTCCGCCTCGCGCGAGGCGATCCGCCAGACCATGCGTAAGTCGAACACGCTGTATTTCTACAACGTGCAATACGAAGGCGGCGTCTGCGACCGCAACATCTTTGTCACGGGTGTGACGCCGGCGCAGCAGGTTGCCGTGCTTGTGCCCTATGCGATGAAAAAATCCGGCCCCAAGGTGCACATCCTTGCCGCCGACTACAACTATGGGCAGATCACCGCGCGTTGGATCAAGAAATTTGTCGAGGACAACGGCGGCGAAGTGGTGGGCACAGATTTTTTCCCGCTCGACGTGTCTGACTTCGGCTCGACGGTCACCAAGATCCAGCAAACCGCCCCCGATCTGGTCGTCGCACCGCTGGTGGGCGGGGCCCATCTGTCGTTCTTCCGTCAATGGGCCGCCGCAGGGATGAAAGACCGCATTCCGCTGGCATCCACAACGATGGGCGTCGGCAACGAACACAAGGTCCTGACCCTCGAAGAGGGCAACGGCATCATGGTTGCGTACAACTATTCGCAAGAGCTTGATACTGAGGCAAACAAGGTCTTCAAGGACCAGTGGCAGGCCGAATACGGCGATACCACCTCAATCCACGAGCTTGCGGTGTCCACCTATCAGGGCATTTTGCTGTGGGCCGAAGGAGTGCGTCAGGCCGGAAGCGTCGAACACGACGCGGTGGTTGAGGCGCTTGAAACCGGGATTTCCATCGACGGGCCGGCTGGCATGGTCACGCTTGATCCCCAGACGCACCATGCCACGCTGGATGTGCATATCATGGAGGTTGAAAATCAGGGGATGACCGTGATCGAAACCCTGCCGCAGATTGCGCCGGTGGACACGCAGGCGGTCTGCAACTTGCAGGAAAACCCGGACGACAACCAGCAATACGAGATCCAGATTTAAGTCGGATTTTCTACTGGCGGGGCAGCTCTGGCTGCCCCGCATACTCCTGAACAGGCGGCATTTATGGACCTCAGCTTCGTAATTCTTGTTGAAGTGCTCTACGCGATTGCGTCTCTGGTTTTGATCAGCGCCGGTCTGGCCGTGGTGTTTGGCATGATGAAAGTGATCAATCTTGCGCACGGCGAATTCATGATGATGGGCGGCTATGCGACCATCACTGCTGTCAATCTGGGCATGAATGTCTTTGTTGCAATGCTGTTGATCGCGCCGCTTGTGGTCGGTCTGATCGGGCTGGTGGTCGAGCGGCTGGTGATACGGCGCCTGTACGGGCGGTTGGTCGATACGATGCTTGCGACATGGGGTCTGAGCCTGATGTTCATCGGGCTTGCCACGATGATCTTCGGCAATACGACAACTGGGATTTCCACGCCGATCACGGGGTTCACCGTGGGCGACTATCAGATCAACGGATACAACTTTTTTATCATCGTCGTCTCGATCGTGCTGGTTCTGTGTATGCTGGCGGTGCTGAAAGGCACCCGCGCCGGTCTGATAGCACGCGGAACCATGCAGCGTTCGGACATGGCGGCGGCGCTGGGATACAGCCCCGACCGCATTTACATGGCGACGTTTTTCTGCGGCTCGGCCCTGTCGGGACTTGCGGGGGCAGTGCTTGCGCCACTGGTCGGTCTGGTGCCCACATCGGGCGGAGCCTATATAGCCAAGGCGTTCATAACCGTGATCGCAGGGGGGCCTTCGCTGATCGCGGGGCTGGTCAGTTCCGCGACCTCCTTCGGCCTTGTAAGTCAGATATTCACCTTCACCATTTCACCCGTGATCGGCGAGGTCGCTTTACTGGTCGCCGCCGTGATCGTACTGCGCCTGATGCCGCAGGGGATCACCGGCCGCTTTTTCAAGGGCAAGCTATGATGCAGGGTTCAGGCAGGCGCGATGTACTTATCACGCTGCTGGTCGCGGCACTATTGATCTGGGTCATGCCGTCGATGATCGCGACCTACACGCTGACGGTTCTAATCATCTACGGGATGCTGGGCCTGAGTCTGGGACTTATCTGGGGGTTCGGCGGTATCCTTTGCTTTGGACAGGCGGCGTTCTTCGGCCTGGGGGCCTATACCTACGCCATCGCGGCGATCAATATCGGCGAAAGCACGGTGCCGATGATCCTGGCGGTTCTGGTGCCTGCGCTGTTTGCGACCATCCTTGGGGCGATCATGTTCTACGGGCGGCTGATGGATGTCTACCTGGGTGTGATCACGCTGGTCGTGACGCTGATCCTTTTCAAGTTCGTGAACACCACCGCCGGGCCGCAATACGTCATCGGCAAGGCGCGGATCGGGGGATACAACGGCATTCCGGGGTTTCAGACCCTGAACGTGCCGGGAGATTCCGGTGCGTATATCTGGGGCGATCCCTTTTATTACGTATGTGCAGCTGCGCTGGTGATTGTCTTTCTGCTGGTGACCTGGCTGCTGCGGTCTTCGTTCGGACGCATTGCGGTCGGCATTCGCGAAAACGAGGTGCGGATGGCGCTACTTGGCTATGATGTGGCTGCGCGTAAGACGGTGCTCTTTACCATTGGTGCCGCCATCGCAGGTCTTTCAGGCGCACTTTTCGCCAACTGGAGCGAGATCGTGACGCCCTCGCTGTTCTCACTGAGCCAGTCTGCCGAGATCATCATCTGGTGTATCGTGGGCGGTCTGGGAACACGGATCGGCCCCATTCTGGGGGCTGCGGGGCTTGCCTATCTCAAGTTCATGCTGGGACAGCAAAGCGTGATCGACAACACCCTAATCACTGGCCTGATACTGGTTCTGTTCGTGCTTTTCCTGCCGCGCGGGCTGATGCCTGCTGTCGCGGGGCTCTGGAGGCGCATCTTTGCCCGGATGAGACGGCGTACGCAACCCCGCACAATGCGGAGGGCGCGTCATGGCTGAGACCGTTCTGGAAACCCACGGCCTGACCATGCGTTTCGGCGGCGTCACGGCAAGCGATAGCGTCAGTTTCAAGCTCAAGGCGCGTGAATTGCGCTGTCTGATCGGTCCCAATGGCGCGGGCAAATCGACGTTTTTCAAATGTGTGACCGGGTTGCTGACCCCGTCGGAGGGGCATGTCTACATGCGCGGTCAGGATGTGACGGGTTGGCAGCCACACCGGATCGCGGCACTTGGCGTGGGTATCAAGACGCAGACGCCGAACGTCATGGACGCGCTGAGCGTGCACGAGAACATCTGGCTGGCGGCACGCAGGTTTCATGATGTCTCAGAGGCCCGCGCCCGCGCCAACGATATCATCGACCGGCTGGCGCTTGGGCCGATCGCGCGCACCGGTCTGGGTGAACTTGCCCATGGTGAACGGCAACGGGTCGAACTGGGACTGGTCGCGGTGGCCGACCCCTGGCTGGTGCTGCTGGACGAACCCGCCGCCGGCATGAGCGCGCAGGACGTCGAGCGGATGACGCAGATCATTCATGGCATGACCCGGAATGCCGCAGTTGTGATTGTCGAGCATGACATGCAGTTCATCCGCTCTGTCGCCGAAACGGTGACCGTGTTCCACCAAGGCGCTGTGCTGATGGAGGATCACGTGGACAGGGTGATGTCGGACGCGACGGTGCGCGCCGTCTACCTGGGAAAGAAGGCCTGATATGGATCAAGAGCGCGATATCCTGCTGTCCGTCAAAGGACTTTCGGGTGGCCACGGGAGGGTGCCAATTTTGCATGGCATCAACCTGGAAGTTGCGCAGGAGGAGGTTGTCGGCGTGCTTGGCCACAATGGCATGGGCAAGACGACGCTGCTGAAAACCCTGATGGGTTTTCTTCCTGCGAGTTCCGGTCAGGTGCGCTATGACCAGCACGACATCACACACCTGCAACCGCATGCGCGCGGTCAGTTGGGACTGGGATACGTACCGCAAGGCAGGGGCATTTTCCCACAGCTGACGGTGCGAGACAATCTGCGGTTTGCCTGGCACGATCATGGGACGGGAACCGAAACAGAAGTGATGGAAGCCGTGCTTGCCGACTTTCCGCGGCTTACCCGGTTGCTGGAGCGTGAAGGCGGCGCGCTGTCGGGCGGCGAACAGCAGTTGCTGGCGCTCGCACGCTGCCTAATGGGGTCACCGGAATTCTTGCTGCTGGACGAGCCAACGGAAGGCATCCAGCCCTCGATCATTGAAGAGATGGCCGAGACCTTGCTGTTTTTGCGCAAAAAGCGCGGACTCTCGATCCTGCTGGTGGAGCAGAACTTTGATTTTATCGCAGATCTGTCCGACCGGGTACTGGTGCTTGAACGCGGCAGGATCACCGGACATCTCGGCCAAAGCGATCTGGCGGATCAGTCCAAGGTCGATCAGTTCCTGGGTTTTGGTGGCTCCAGACACACAAGGCAGACCGCCGCATCCGTGCAGGCGCAGCAAGTCACGCCGCTGCACAAGCAGAGCTTTCCACCCCCAAAAGCGGCCTCCGCAACACCGCCCCGCCCCCAACCTCATATACCTACGGTGAATGCCATGACGATCAAACGCCCCACACTGTCACAGATGCGCACGATGGCCGACCGCTTTGGCATGAGCATGTCGGACAAAGATCTGACCGAATACACACAGATCATCGAACCTTACATGCAAGCCTACGACAGGCTTGACGCGATGCCGGACAACCTGCCTGAAGTGCGCTATCCGCGCAGTCCCGGCTATTTTCCCAGCCAAACGGAAAACCCGATGAACGCCTGGTACGTGAAGACCGAAGTGCGCGGCGCGCCCGACGGGAAGCTGCGCGGCAAGCGTATCGTGCTTAAGGATACCGTGTGCCTTGCCGGTGTGCCGATGATGAACGGATCGTCGATCATGGAAGGGTACACGCCCGAGATCGATGCCACCATTGTGACCCGGATGCTGGGTGCCGGTGCCATTATCGCGGGCAAGTCGCATTGTGAAAACTTCTGCCTTTCTGGCGGCTCCCATACCAACGCAAAGGGGCCGGTGCACAATCCGTGGAAACGCGGCTATATGGCGGGAGGTTCGTCCAGCGGATCGGCCGCATTGGTCGCCAGCGACGAAGTCGACATGGCCATTGCCGGGGATCAAGGTGGTTCGATCCGCATACCTGCGTCGAACTGCGGCGTTTACGGCATGAAACCCACGCACGGGCTGGTGCCCTATACCGGCGCCATGGGGGTCGAGCAGACAATCGACCACCTTGGCCCGATCACCAAGACCGTGGCGGACAACGCTCTGCTGCTGGAAGTGCTGGCAGGGGAAGACGGGCTTGATCCGCGGCAGTACAAGCCCAAGGTTTACAGCTACACCGAGGCGCTGGGACGCGGCGTCGTCGGCATGCGCATCGGCATCCTGAAAGAGGGATTTGGACATCCCAATTCGGAAACGGATGTGGATCACAAGGTGATGGCGGCAGCAGAGCGGTTCCGCGAGCTGGGTGCGCGCGTCGAAGAGGTGTCTGTACCCGAGCACCATACAGCGATGGACGCCTGGACTGCGATCACGCTCGAAGGTTTGCAGGACGGCATGATGTGGGGCAACTCGACGGGTACCAATTACCGAGGGCTGTTCCTGCCCTCGATGACTGATCACATGGCGCAGTGGCGGCACCGCGCCGATGAGTTGAGCCATTCTCTGAAGGCCTGCATGTTTGTCGGAGAGCATTTCCAGCATCAGTACCGGGGCCGGTTCTATGGCAAGGCGCAGAATATCATGCGCAGGGTGAATGCGCAGTATCATGCCGCGCTCAGGCAATATGACCTGCTGCTGATGCCGACCCTGCCGATCAAGCCGCAGGAACATCCCCCCGCCGATTGTTCGCTCAGCCTCTATGTGCAGCGCGCGTTCGAGATGGTGCCCAACACCGCACCCTTTAACGGGGGT